>CAYUNU010000355.1:0-4358 GCA_964446195.1 uncultured Porphyromonadaceae bacterium
TTTTTATTTTCAATACATTTTCCCGCTAAACAATTCAATTTTTTCTATTCACTTTTTTGAAATCATTTTACTATCTTCGTAGCCTGAAAAAATCAGGAGTAAGAAGGAGTTATTGATCGATAAATCAGCAAGTACATGGCAACTTTAGAGAAATTGCGTAACCGTTTGGGTGTTTTGGTAGCTGCAGTAATTGGATTGGCACTTTTAGCCTTTATTTTGGGAGATTTGTTTCGCTCAGGGTCAAACCTGATTAACAAGCGACAATACGAAATAGCAGAAATCAATGGAAAATCTATTTCATATCAGGAATTTGCTACAAGGCTCGAAATAGCAGCCACCAATTATAAGAACAACGCAAAGACCACAGAAGTTAATGAATCAACCTATCAGAGTTTAAGGAATCAAGTATGGTCAAATCTGCTTGATGAGCATATAATGCAAAAGCAATACGAAGCTTTAGGCATTGATTGTAGTTCAGAGGAGCTCTTTGACATGATTCAGGGTAATAATATTCACCCATCTATTAAAGCTGCAAGCTTATTTACAAATGAAATAACAGGGCAGTTTGACCCTGCACTTGTAATAAGATACCTTAAAAATATGCAAGCCGACCAAACCGGGCAAGCACAGGCAGCTTGGATCGAGTATGAAAAACAATTAATGGCTGACAGGATTAATACGAAATATATTAATCTAATTACCAAAGGATTATACATTACAAGCGACAAAGTAGACCAAGACTATCTGGAAAACAACAGAAAATATAGTTTCGATTATATTACTAAAAGATTTACAACTGTTAATGATACCCTGGTTAATGTTAGTGAAAAAGAAGTTGAAGAGTATTTTAATAGTCATCATGCTGAATTTAAACAGGAAGCTTCAAGGGACATCAGTTATGTAACTTTTGATGTTGTTGCCTCAGACAAGGATAAGCAAAACATTGAAACATGGATAAATGACCAGGCTATTGAATTCAAAAGAATTGAGAATGCAGAACAATACATTCGCTTGAACGCAGATTCTGGATTTGATAATATGTTCTATAAGGCATCCGAATTGGAACAAGATCTTCAAACATGGGTAGATACTGTAGAGGTGGGAAGTGTTTATGGTCCTTATTTAGTTGATCAAACCTGGAAGTTGGCGCGAATTATAGATATTAAAGTATTGCCTGATTCAGTGAGAGCAAGCCACATTGTTATTCCTCCAGACTCAACAAATAGTATTGTTGGAGCACAGGCAACTATAGACAGCCTTAAAGAACTTGTCGACAAAGGAGCCGATTTTGCTAAATTAGCTCAGGAATTTGGAACTGATGGATCTAGCGAAAAAGGTGGTGACTTAGGTTGGTTTACACAAAGAGGACAGATGGTTGAGACATTTAGCGACCCATGCTTTTTCGCAAATAAGGGAGACGTTATTACTATAACCACTAATTTTGGCGTCCACCTGGTTAAGATTACCGATCAAGGACCAAAATCAAAAAAGTACCAAATTGGAATCCTCGACCGTAAAATTGAACCAGGGCAAGACACATATCAGGCTTTTTATTCCTCTGCGTCAAGATTTGCTTCAACCTACAACAGTGGGTCAAAATTTGAAGAAGGTATTAACGAAATGAATTTGACCCGTAGGGTAGCTAATAATTTGGGTGAAGCTGATCAGGTAGTCTCAGGACTGGAAAGTCCCCGACAACTTATAAGATGGGCCTACGAGGCAAAAAAAGGCGATCTATCAGAGATTTTCGAATTTGGCAATCGTTATGTTATTGCCCGTCTGGATGAGGTACGTGAGAAAGGAACATCCACTTTGGATCAAGTTTACGGGGAAGTCGAAAGTATCGTTCGTAATAATAAAAAGGCTGAATATCTAACTAAAGAGTTTGCTAATATCGACAAATCAAAAAGCCTCGAAGACATTGGAGCTGAACTAAATTTAACCGTTAAAAATATTGAAACAGCAAATTTCGCCTCCCTTTCTATTCCTGGAATTGGTGTTGAACCAGCTATTTCAGCAGCCCTGTCAAAAATCCCTGAAGGAGAAATATCTGACCCTATTGTTGGAAAAAATGGAATCTTCATTATTCGTACATCTTCAATTCAAAACCCAGAACAGGCAGTAGATGTTTTAGCAACCAGAACAAGATTGCAACAAAGTCTGGCTTCAAGGTCGAGATACCAAGCGCGCCAGGCACTGGAAGATAATGCTAAAGTAACCGACAAAAGAAATAAGTTCTACTAATAATTTACCCTCTCACTTTACAAAAAAACCCCGGATCTATTTAGATAAGATCCGGGGTTTTTTTTGGTTTAGTTATGTTTTCATGTTCATGAAAAACAAGTTCTCCCAGGAAGCGGAGAGTACACTACTACGCAGGTGAAAATTGGAAGGGAGCCTCCTGGGAGAAAATACCAAATAATATCAGTGGAGAGTTAGATATTCAATATTGGTTGATGTAATAAGAAAAAAACAATCTTGGCAAATAATTGCTAAATACTATTTTTTCTTTTTTTTTCAAAGAACCTGGAACTTGATTGTTTGCTATGACATTCTTTAGTCCCTTTTTACATTAATTCCATAAATCATAAAAAGGTTACCCCTGTTTGTCAGAAAATTCGAAAAAATAATTGACATAAATACTTTCACAAGAACTGGGAAAGCGCTAATCATTTATAATCCAAACGATAAGAGTCTATCTCGATCGAATAGATTAGCCCGCTGGGAATTATTTCTTTAGCACAATTTTACCAACCTGGAACAAATTATGCTCACCTAACAATTTCCAGTAATATATTCCTGGATCAAAATTCAGCTTAATAATTTGTGAGACTTCTTTTAGGTCAGAGTATTTTTCCTTTATGCGCCCCTGGTTATCTAGAATTTGAATCTCCAATATTAGGCCATCAGGATTGCTACCAGTAAAGCTTATAGACCCACCGCATAATAAGGTGGTATCACTTACAGGATTCTTAATTTTAGGATTTACACCAGCTCTATACTTAACGCCTATCAATGCTTCCAAATTGGAATTTGGCACAAAGTTTTCCGCATATAGATCCCCCTCTATAGTTTCCACCTTTATTGCCTCTGCCTCTTTCAACAATGTATCTTCTCTACTGGGATCCTGGATGCTCGTATCTGCAGCTTGCTCATTATTCACTAGAACAACTTCCTTATTTGGCTTTATAAATACTGCTAATGAGGTGATTGTTATCAATACAATAAATATAGCTGCCACCTTCCAGAACTGGCTGCTATTGACCTGTCTAATAGATGGGCTATATTTGCCGGCACATGATTCTTCAAACATATCTTGCTTACTATTTGCCGTATCATATTCGCGTCCCTCAGGCTTAACATATTCAGAAATTTCTAATACATCATTCTTGCACTGGCTGCATTTCTGGAGGTGGCTTTTTATTTCAGGAGAAAGCTTCACATCTCCTCCAACCAGCCACTCAGCACAAACAGCAATAGAATTTTCATTCAGATGACCATCCTTATCGAAACCCTTATGTTTATCTTCTTCTAACATCCATATATATAGATTGATTTTTTTCTCAAAAAGGAAAATTAGTTGCTATTTTTTAAAAATTTCATACTTTTCAATTAAAATTTGAAGCGATTCAAGATTGTATCCTGATCTTGGTGGGTTGCCATTCATGCGTTCGACACAATCATTGCAGCGCGAATTATACCATTTCCTCAAAGATTCGGGAGACTTAGAATGACCCTCAAGCACTTGCAATACTTTCGACAAGTTTTCATATCTCTCTTTTTTTGTCTTTTTGCCAGAATCGATTAGTTGATTCATTATATCCTCCACATTTTCAAGTTTAAGCTCAGGATATAAATTTAACACAAGTTGGGAAGTGATCTTCAAGTTAACCAGATACCTGAACATCAGGATATATCTTGGTCTATCATCCAACAATAGCTTTAGAACTTTTTCAAACCGTTCATATTCCTGTTTGATAATAAATGTTTCCTCGGGAAGCACAGATTTTTCCAGTCGATGATAGTCTGGTGGGTGAGGTTCTTCAACTTTTGGATTCTTCCTGAATTCCTCACGACAAATATTTCTGATAATTACAGAAAAATAGGTTCTTAGCTGACTTTCGCCATTGTACTGGTCCTGGATCTTTTCTATTCTCTCTAATAGCTTTTGATTTACATCCTGCACAAGATCGTCTGATTCCCTTTCCGCCACATATCCCAGTCGTCGATATTTATAAACAATTAATTTTATCAAATCCTGATACAAGCTTATCAGCTTACCAGGATTATTTAAAAGCAACCATATTTCCTGATCGTTCTGCCCCATCAATAATTAGTCGACATTATCATGGAGATGA
>CAYUNU010000356.1:0-2512 GCA_964446195.1 uncultured Porphyromonadaceae bacterium
CACCAAGAAAATGACTGTTTATCTCAGGCCTTTTCTTTAGTGCTTTTATCACGGCAAAGCATACCATGTCGTTTAAAGTAACATTTGGATAAGCTTCAGAATCAACCTTTCTTTTAATTTCCTTCCTGAGGTTCAACATAGCCCTTGCATCTGCACTCATATGATGGGTAAGCTGTGCTGAATTCTGCAGTGAAGCATGCATTTTCTCTGCTATTATCCTCCTGATGTTAGAAAGCTTCTTAAGACTTGAGTCGGCTCCCGTTTCAATACTTGCTTTTTGTAAGTCTGAACTCAGCACTCGTCCTCCTGGGCCGGAGCCTTGTATTGGGGCAGATAAGCCTGTTTGTTTGCCAATCTCAGTTGCTAATGGGGACATCCTCCCGCTGTTAGCAGAATATGCGATCACATCCTGTTCGATAATCCTGCCTCCGGGTCCTGATCCTCTTAAGTTGTACACCGGCACTCCTAGAGATAAGGCTTTCTTTTTTGCTCTGGGGGAGATTTTTAGTTTACCGTCTGAAACGTATCCCCCTGTGACTTGTGTAGGGTATCCTCCTGTGGTCTGTCCGGCGTATCCTCCTGTGGTCTGTCCGGCGTATCCCCCTGTATCCCCCTTAGCCAAGGGGGAAAGATCTTTCTCTTGAGTTTTACTTTCTGCTTCTTGTATCTTATCACCTGTATCTTGTATCTTGTATTCAGAGGTGTCTTCTCCTTTTTCCCCCATGATGAGGAGCTTATCCAATACAGGTACTTCGTCGCCTTCTTCAGCGAGTAAGTCGAGGATTGTTCCATCTTCTGGAGCCTCAAGTTCAAATACTGCCTTGTCTGTTTCGTAGCGGATCAGGATGTCTCCCTCTTTTACTTCATCTCCTTTTTTTATCAGGATTTCGGTTATTATGCATGATTCAACTGATTGTCCCTGGCGGGGCAGAATTACCGGAGTAGCCATTTTTTTAATGTCTTATTGATTAAAAAATTTTGTAAACATGTAAATACAAGTTAATTACTTTTGATGTTTTTTATCTCTAAACGCGTTGATATTCAGGATAAATAATTACCTTTGCAAAGGTAATATATTCAACTTGTCTTTACAAGTTAAAAATGAAAAAAATAGCTCAGCACCGGAAGTTATACGAAGTTCTCAGGAAGCATATTGAGGATGGAGTTTATAAAAACGGAGATTTTCTTCCTTCGGAGAATGATCTTTGCCGGACATATGGCCTAACCCGGCCGACTGTTCGCAGGGCTTTAATTAGTCTTTCCTACGATGGTTACATAATAACCCAGCAAGGGAAGGGCAGTCTTGTGCAAAACACATCAAAGGGAATAGGAATATTATCAGTAGCCGGAACGACATCAGCTCTTAGAAACCAAGCTTTAAGCACACAATTACTTTCGAAGCCGGAGGTAAGACAGTGGCCGGATCCATTTATCTACCCTTTAAGTGATATTGAGTTGGAGTTAGGAGCTATTTTTCTTGAGCGTTTAAGGAAGTTAGAGGGCAAGCCAATCTTTTACGATGTAAACTATCTTCCCAATGTTAACCTGCCTCGTTTTGGCACCAGGAAGTTTGAGAACAATTCGCTTTTTGATATACTTCGTCAGTACTATGATATTGAGGTAAGAGGTGGTGAACAGAAAATCAGAGCTATCAAAGCTGATCCAATAATTGCGAATTATTTAGGTGTGGAGGAGGATTTCCCAATACTTCATCTGGAAAGAAAACTTACCACAAGCAGGGTTGGCTTCCATATATACTCATCTGTATACTGCAATACAGATATCAATGCTATTTATGGGAGTTTTTAGGGATCTATTTGCCCTTTAAATAGTTGCCCTAAGTCATTCTTTATCAAACAAAGCACTAAATTTTTTGTAATTTTATGTGTTTAAAAACCATAATCAATGAAAGTCAGGCTATATTTATTTTCATTTCTTGTAATTATTTTTTCCCTTTCCCTGCAGTCCCAAACTATTATGTCGCTGAGCGATAATATGGAGATTGCTTCCAATTCTGATATCAAGATTGAAGAGGGTGATTACGAATTAAGTGATAATGGCCAGTCGGGTATCATCAGGATAATTAATAAAGAGAATATCACTATTGATGGCGAGAATGTGAGTGTTGATGGTGGTGATTTTGGTGGTTATTTGATTTATATTGAGAATTCGAGAAACATCAGGATAAAGAATTTTGAATCGGTGAATTCTTTTTATTATGCTGTTAGGGCCAGTGAATCGGAGGAGATTACAATTCATGATAATAATTTCTCCTACAACAAGAAGGATACTGTGGGATGGATTTTTATCTGGACGGGTGTGAATGAAGCTCTTGGTGGAGGAGTGTTATTGCATGAGTGTAGGAGCGGGAATATTTATGGCAATACAATGGTTCAGCAGAATGATGGTGTGGCCATGTATAACTGCAACACTTTTGAGGTACATGATAATATCCTCAACTGGAACTGCGGTTTTGGTATCAGGATGAATTATACTAATAGTTGTAATATTC
>CAYUNU010000356.1:2612-4343 GCA_964446195.1 uncultured Porphyromonadaceae bacterium
AACTGGAACTGCGGTTTTGGTATCAGGATGAATTATACTAATAGTTGTAATATTCATCACAACGACTGTTCGCATGTAAACAGAGAAACTGATCCCAGCGATTGTGCAGCAATACTGCTGATTGTGTCGAATGATAATACTGTTGAATATAATAATCTGACATATTCGGGGGATGGTGTTTTTCTGGGGCAGTATGAGCATTCGGAAATACCCAATAACAATTATTTCGCATACAATGATTGCTCTTATTCGCCACACAATGCTATTGAAGCAACTTTTGCGGATGGGAATATTTATAAATACAACAAATGTAATTTCAGTCATTACGGTTTTTGGTTGGGATACAGTTTTAATTCCCTGGTTGAGGGTAATGAGATCATTGGGAATTTCAATTCGGGGATTGCTGTTGACAGGGGTTTCAACAATACTTTTATTGAGAATGAGATCAAGGCCAACCCTTATGGATTTGAGCTTTGGGAGGGAGGGGTAATTGGTCCATATGGAGAGCAGCTCTCTCATGATTATCAGATACATAACAATGTAATAGAAGGAAACCTCTGGGGTATTCATGCCAGGAATACTGAGCATCTGGTGGCCAGGGACAATCACTTCGTGCATAATAAGATCGATATGTATTTTGAGGGTGATTCCTATAACGATAGTATTACTAATAACACTTTGAAAAATCCTACGGAATACTTCATACAAAACATGTCGGCCGACAATATTTTTGCCGAAAATAACAGTTTTTTTCCCGGCGACAGGGAGCTTATACAGCGAAAAATGCGGGGTAATATTAGCTGGATGCCATTTAATGATGGTGGTGAGAAAATCATCATGGATAAACCCCCTTGTGATATGGCCGAGCCTCCTGCATCATGGGTTAGTTATGCCGATCCGGGAATGGGGAACCGTATTGATGAGGAATTGGAATGGGATTATGAGAACGTGAAGGTGGGGGAAGCTTCAATTAAATTTAAGACCGGCAGGGGATGGGACGTTGGCTTGAATTACAGGCCGGGAGGTGATTCAATCGCTATGTGGAGTCTAACTGAAGAGGATGTTCTTAGTGTATGGATCAAGACTATCAAAAATCCTAATTACGGATTTCAGTATTTTCATGTAAGGGTAGGTAATTATGATCAGGGCTATTTTAAGTATACAGCACCTGCCAGCTATCTGAACAATGCTAATAATCGTTGGAGGCAGTATAATATTCCTTTGAAGGGTAACTCCAACTGGGTGAGGGAGACTGTTGGAAGCATGGATCCTTCTCAGGTTCATTATGTAGAGTTTCATGCCGACACCTGGGATCATGGCTATACCCTTTGGCTTGATGGTTTACAGTTTGACGACTGTACTCCCTCAGGCATCGATAATATTGAAGCCCTGGAACAGTCGGGTAGTTACGCATATCCGAACCCATTTGTAGGAGAGACCACCATTGAGTACCATTTGGGCAGCAGTCAGGAAGTACAAATTAAAATTTTTACCCAGGATGGCAGGCAAGTTACAACCCTTTTCCATGGCCATTGCGAGGCAGGTCCACAGAGAGTAAATTTTAATGCCAGCGAGCTACCACCGGGCTTGTATTTTTACCAGTTGAGAACAAATGCTAAGGTTGAAACAAAAAAAATCCTAAAGCTTTTTTAACCACAAGAATGGTGGCAAGTATCTATTTTTGTCCGTAGGACATAAATAATTGTAGCAAAAATGGCACAAGACCAATTG
>CAYUNU010000357.1:0-4334 GCA_964446195.1 uncultured Porphyromonadaceae bacterium
GCTCCAATAGCACCTGTCATAGCTATACCAAACTGGAAGAAGTCTGTTAGAAGGATACTTTTTAGCCCTCCAATTGTAGCGTATAATAGTACCACAACAGCTGCAATTAAAAGTGTTTGTTCAGCTGACCAGTGAAGCATAACGGCCCCAATTTTAATAAGCGCCAGTGACACTGTAGCAATAACCATTATATTAAAGAAAGCACCCAGATAAATAGCCCTGAAGCCTCTGAGGAAAGCAGCTAATCGCCCACTATAACGAATCTCATAAAACTCAAGATCAGTCATAACTTTTGACCGTCGCCACAATTTTGCATACACAAACACAGTTACCATACCAGTAAGAAGGAAGGCCCACCAGGCCCAGTTGCCGGCAACACCATTTTGCCTTACAATATCTGTTACAAGGTTTGGCGTATCGCAAGAAAAAGTAGTAGCTACCATCGAAACACCGAGTAACCACCAAGGCATATTTCTTCCGGATAGAAAGAAATCCTTCGCCGAACGGCCTGCGTTTCTGGAAGCAATGAATCCAATCGATAAAAGAATTACGAAGAAAACGCCAAGAATAATCCAGTCTATTGTCTTGAGTACCATAGGTTTAGTTTAAATTATTAAAAAGATTAATCTCTTTAACTCATAAATAATTTTTAAAAAGCAAAGAAATGCTTGATTCCTCTACTCTCCAAATATTGTGAAACAAATATTCATAAAATAATTGTATTCACAATATTAATATCTTTGCACGGATTATGATGCAGTAAATACTAATTAAAATAATTTTGACTAACGCAAAACAAAACTAACTTGGAATTGTATGAGTATTGACATTGAAAATTTCAGAACTTACAAATAACAAACTCATGAAAAAGAAATCCCTAATACTATTGTCCTTAGGATTGGCTGTAATTACAATTATGAATTCCTGTGAACCGGAAACAGCTACTCCGCCTAATTTACAAGTCACCCCTTCTGAAGCGGCTATGGCTGTTCCAGGTGATGTTATTACATATCAGTCTATTATTTCTTCAGATACTGACTTAAGTACTTTTGAAATCCAGGTCAAGATAGGCGAGACTCTCGTTGCCATGGCAGATAGCACATTCCCGGTAAGCACACAATCTGCAATTATCGACTTTGCTTTTCCTGTGCCTGATACTATTACAATGGCTACAACTATAACATTTACCTTTGAGGCAAGAAACGAATCTGAGAGTGCAGTTGTGACAAGAACAGCTGATATCAGTATACCTTACGGAGAAATAAACAGCTACACTGCAGTTATTCTTTCCGACATTGAAAATCCAAATGGTAGTAGCTTCTTCTCTCTCGAAAATAACGAAAGGATGCAGCTAGTAGCAGCAAAGGCATCATCTGAGAATGTGGATATTATCTATTATTATGGTGCATCTAATCAAGCAACCCTTTGTGCCCCAGCCGATCTTAGTGTTGAAGCTTTCGAGGATAAAAATGACAATCCTATTGTGGCCGGTTTTGCAACCAGGAACGATACAAAATTGGCATTGATTGACATGATGGACTCAGATTTTAATGATATTGTTAACGATGGCCCAATTATAATGAATGAGCCAGGATCAACCTCAAGCGCCGTTACTAAACTCGCTATTGGGAATATTCTTTTTGCTGAAACCGTGGGTGGCAAAAAATCCTTGATATTAGTAAAAAACATTACTGGTGGGCAGGGTACAAGCGAAATTACTATTGAAGTTAAAATTCAGAAATAATTTATAATAAACCTATCAGGCTAATTAGCCTGATAGGTTTACTTCAATGATCAAGCCACTGATAATTAGCCTATTACTTTTTGCACAAGTATGTAATGCTCAGTTTGTGGAGAAAATAAATTTCTTCATCTCCCCAATCAAAAGCTTATCAACAAACACTTCCCCAAAATCATATAAATTTGACCAAGCCATTTCCAGCTTGTCGGTTTGCATTAAGCAGAAGTACTCGTTCGACGATTCTTACCTGGTAGCTGCCCAGGACACTTTCTACCTTAACAAAGATGAGCATAGCCCTGCTGTGGATAAGCAATACAGCATTCTGGTGATATTTCCTAAGGCTGTGAATTCCTTCGAACTTCATTATGCAGATATCAGGGATTCGATAGATATTTTCCTTATCAATGACAATCCTGAAAACAGCAAGTATTTTACCCCAACAACTGAACGTGATAAAAAAATAAATCCTGATTTTACTGAGCCTGCTATGATAGACCAATCGGTTTGGAGAGCAGGGCTAAAAGATCCGGATTTTGAGCGAATAGTGCATGAAGTCCATAATGTGATAATTCATCATTCAGCGAGTTCAAACCTGGTAACTGACTATACATCAGCCATCAGGAATATTTATTTATATCATACCGAAGTGAGAGGCTGGTCGGATATTGGGTACAATTATGTTATTGCAGCTAATGGTGACATTTACAAAGGTCGTGATCCGGGGATCTATGAGCAGGACCTGGTAATGGGAGCACATTTCTGCAGCAGTAATCATGGAACCATGGGAATATGCATGCTGGGGACTTTTACAGAAGTTGCCCCAACAGACACAGCCTTTGACTCTCTGGAGAAAATACTCGTCTGGAAGCTTGGGAAAGATGGTCTGGACCCCTTGGGCCAATGCGCTCATCCGCTCAATGATGAACTAAATGTAATTTCCGGACACAGGGATGGATGCGCAACTGAATGCCCGGGTGAAATTTTGTATTCACGACTGGGACTGATGAGGGAAAGGGTAAATAATAAGATCATTCTTCTTGGAATTGATTTAGTTGATCAGGATAAAAATTTGTTAGATGAAATTCATTTCTTTCCAAATCCCTTTGACCATTGCCTCTCTATTACCTCGAATCAAGAAATTGAATCAATTTCTATCCTCAACTTATCAGGCAAAACAATAAAAATATTCCGTAAGCCATCAAAAGAAATTGATCTTTCATTTCTCTCATCAGGCATGTATTTGGTAAAGATTAAATCCGGAAACAAAACCTTTTTGAAAAGAATATTGAAAAAATAAAAAGGTCACATCAAGATCCTTTTGCCCATAATACCTACAGTAAGGACAATTACCTCAACTCACCCTGAATCACCTCAATCTTATAGATGGTATCACCAAGCTCCAGCTTATGAACCACATCAATGCCACTAACAACTGATCCAAAGTTGGTATATTTTCCATCAAGATGTGGAGTTGCCGTTTGAGTGAAATACCACTGACTACCTTCTGTGTCCTTACCGGCCGAAGCCATGCCAAGAGTACCCTCCATAAAAAGCGAGGGTGTAAATTCTGATCTAATAGTAAATGGAGGGCCACCCCATCCGTCACCACGAGGGCATCCATCCTGAACCACAAAATTTGGAACCACTCTATGTATCGCTTTATTATTATAATAACCCGATTCAACTAACTCAAGAAAAGCCGAAACTGTCCCGGGACACCAATTAACATTAAGCTGAACAAAAACATCGCCCTTACTAGTTGAAATACCCACTAATTGTTTGGGTGGAGTGTACATAACCCTATCCCAATCAATAGGATGATTATAGACAGGCTGAGATTTGCCACCATAATTCTTCCCCGTGAAGTAAGTCAAGGTAGCTATCAACTCATTTCTTGCTTCAATCATGTCCGGCGATTCACCTTCCGCCAGCGCTTTCTCAAGAAATGACACATCACCTATTACTTCCTTATAGCCCAATTCCTTATCACGTAACAGGCCTGCTGCAAATGACACAAGTGCTATATCCTTTGAGCTTATAGCTTCTTTAAATATTCTCAGAAATTCAACATTCAGATCGATACCTTTCAAAGCCATTCTTTCTTTTGCCTCATTGAATCTTTCATTCTTGATCATTAAGGTAATTGTTTCCATGGCATAAGTCCTTATCACAGGAGCTGTGTTAAACATCTGTTGCTCCACAAACATATAGGCATCCGGTTTTGCGACAAGGCCCTTTAGTAACCAGGCCTTTTCATTAGGATTACTTGAATTTTGATATAGCTCTTTTATCTGGGTTTCAACATCCACCTTGCCCTTGTTATCCTTGGTCAGTTCCATCCCTTTTGCCAGCAATAAAGCTCTGGCTCTCCAGTTTTGAACATTCTTAATTACTTTCTGAATGGTACGGCGATCACCTTCGTTGGCATTTTTATCTATTGTCTCCGCGGCGGCCACTGCCAGGTTGGGATCTTGTGACTCTGCATAAACAAAAATCTGCTTTGAAACCTCCTTCCATGATTGCTCATTAACAGCTCGCATGGTATTAACCTTTTCCCTATAATCAGCATCCGAATCAAGAATTGTTCTTATTG
>CAYUNU010000358.1:0-4330 GCA_964446195.1 uncultured Porphyromonadaceae bacterium
TGGCGTCTGTGTACCACTCAGGAATTGGACGGCTATCAATTGATTCCCAGTTTGCATCGTACTTCTCCTGGCCATATGCCTGTGAGAGCACAAATATCATTACGATAAATACAATGTTTCTCTTATTCATATTCATTTATTGCTTTACAATTTTTTGAACCTTCAGTAAATTATTATTCTTGTCCGAAATCTTTATGAAATATAGCCCTTTTGGCAATGTCGAAGTGTCGATTTTATATATCGATTTAGTTGGTAATATTCTTCGTTGAATTCGCCCAAAAGCATCAAATATTTCTATCTGAAATGAACTTAAATTCGCTTCTACCGTCAGCTCATCATGAACTGGATTTGGAAATATCTGAATCCAATTTTCATTTGCATACGTATTATCGATTCCCATTACATTAGGATTAAAAAATCCAAAATCAACTGTATTATTTCCACTGGCATCATAGTCAAAATAGCAACTAAATGGATCGCCATCATCTAATGGTTCTTCTCCACATCTTAGTGTGACAATGCCAGACTTAATATCAGTATTAGGACTTCCGAAACCATTATTATCAAAATCCACGTCATTATCTGCATTGGCAACAAAGCCATTAGTAGACCTGAAGCCGTGCAATGGTTCACCTGGGCCCCAGTTATCCAAACTCCACACGAAGACAAGGTAATTTCCCGCTTGTAAGCCTGAGAATCTGTAGTAGCCTTCCTCATCTGTTACCTGTACTCCTCCAAAGCCTTGCCAATCAGGAATATCATCACCATTAGAGTCACCCCATAGAATTAAAGAAACACCAGGAATTCCAGGTTCATTTGCATCATTAATACCGTCGCGATCATAATCGTTCCAAACTCTGTTACCTATCGACACAATACCGGGTGAAATTTTATTTCCACAATCGCCATAGCAAAATGCCATATCATTCACTGCCTGAATCATTTCATTGCCAATGGCTTTGCCAATATTTAAATAAGTAAGAGCGTTATTGTTAAAATGATGTATAGCATTCAGCGGTGATTCATCAGCATCAAAATAATATTGTTTAGTGTCTACAAAACCAACCGTGCCTCCATAAAGAGAATCATTGCATCCCACATTTTCCTGGGCAACAGAAACAATATTTTGCAAGCTTTGAACCCACTGATCGTTACTTCGTACATATCCTCCCTGACCAGAACTGGCAATAACTACCGGAAGATCAGGATCTCCTAAATCATTTCTTACATCATTGACCAGATGCTGGAGATTGCTTTCATATTCATCCCATAAGTTTGCGGATTCACCATCATTCCAACCTTGAAACCATGCAAATCCTGATATTTCATAGTCGCTTACACCAATATCCGGAAATTCAGTTCCCAGATTATGTGTTACCTCATGGATAGTTTGCATCATTAAATCGTAATACTCGCCTGTTTCTCCCCCGGCAGATGGAGGGCGGAAATCCGCTGCTAGACTCTTTCCTCCCCACGCAGTTTTGATTATCAATACGGGATCGTCATAATACTCATCAAGTTGATGAGCAAACATAAGCTCCGGTCCAATAAAATTAGAGCTGTTTCCCTGACCAACAGTAACCTTTGTTCTTATCTCGTTTCCATAATTAATAAAATACAAGTACGCACCTTCCAGGGAGGTCCAATTACCTGGCTCTCCAACTTCCGACCAAGACCCATCGACATCATTTTGAATGACATCCACCAGACTTCCCGGATCATTTTCAGGATCTTCAACAGTACCAAACCCTTGCACATTCGACTGGCCCGCTAAAACAAAAACACGAACTTTCCTTTGGGTTTTTTCTTGTCTGGTGACTATGGGGACATAGCCTATTTCTAATCCGGCTGGTGCTTGGACGATAGCTTCCGGATCGATCGTAGCGATTTCTCCAACTGCAGGAGCTGCCATATATTCGTCGGTATGACTCCAGTTTGAATGAATCAGCTCCACTCTGTGTTGCAATGCAGTACGAATATCATCAGGTAGGTTTGCCTGAATAATTGCTGGCTGATCAATGAAGCGATACCAATAATACGTAACAGTAGAACCATCGCCCAAATCAGCTTTGAAAGGCCCGGCACTAGGTCCGGGTTTATTCCACGGACTATCTGGATCCTGCCATTGACAATCAGGATCTAAGGGTGTTAAATAAGCAATTTCAGTTCTCGGAGATGAGGGCACTTCCGAATCGACTAAATTGGTAGAGGATGGAACAGCTTCTTCAGAAACCGGCTGCCATTTATTATCCTGATCCAGTTTGAAATATTCCGGTAATAAAAAGTTGCCATCCTTTTCAATAACAGCATTCAAGTCGAATTCAAAACCCATTGTATTCGAGTTGAGCTGAACATTATCTATATAGTTCAAATCAATCGAATATTCCATTCCGGATCTTGATATTTCAGCTGCCATTGAACCACCGTTATTTTTAAACGAAACTTCATAAGCACCGGACTGTAGGTCTTCAGGCATAACTGCCGGGCCACCACTGAACCATGATTTCATATCATTCCACAGTGCATTTTGAGAATAGACAGATACTTTTGTTAAAACTATTGAATTATCCTCATCACTTACAGGAAATTGTAATCGTTCTATTTTGGAATATCTATATCCGTCTTCACCAACAGAAATTAATGCCGGGGAATGTGCATGCTCTATTCCAAAACCTATATTGGGCTCTGAAGGTCTGGAGTCCAGGAACATACCCTCCAAAGAAGGATCGGTTAGGGCAGGTTCAGTCCAGAACGTGGGTAAAAAGAAGGTAGCAGGACCTTTAAAATTGGTAGCATTTAAGAATAAGGTCCAGCACTGATTTCCGGTTTCGATATCCTTCCCATTTGTTTGTTGCAAGACTTCAGTTAGAGGTAAAGGGGTATAACCATAGCCAAGCATCTCTCCATTTAAACTTTGGGCCAGATTTAGTCCATCAGGAGCCCACAGTAATTTATTGGATAATTGAGCAATACCATACTTTCCTCCGGGCGAACTCCAGTCTCTTTGGCCGTTTGGCAACATCCCGGTTTTCCCAGCCCCCGGACCATTGGCCCAGGCATGAAAATTGAGGGATACCCCACCCATAATAAACTTGGGAATTTTGGTGCCGAAGCGTGTATCACCCCACCATCCCAGGCCTCCTTCTATGGTAGTATAAAACTGATCAGGCTCGTTACCTGTTCGCTGAGTGGTAAGCCAACAACTTCCTAGTCCCATTTGGAACTTTTGCGGTCCGGGGTAATTATTAAATATAGGCCAGGCAGCACTGTAAAATGTGTACCCGGAGCCAAAAGTCTTGTCGGCAACCTCTTCAGTTGAGATCCATGTGAATCCGCTTCTTTGTGCATCGACTATTTGAGCATTAACCTTGTTAGGTGTAATCGAAAAGATGGTGATAAACGAAATGACTAATAACTGTAATTGATTTTTGTAAGTCATAATAATTTGTTTTATGATGGCTTCCAGCGTTTTAATCACTGTTCTTCTCTCAATCTTTTCCATTCTCTTCTTAATTCTAATCAAACAATGTACCCGCCATTAAGCTCATAAAGATAGTGACTTCACCTAAGGACAATAATCTTCATTAGTAATTCTTATTTTTGGCTAATCATTTTTTGCTCAAAAAATTCCGTTTAATGAAAACTTGTAGCTCAATCCTCTTTTTATTTATCCTGATGTTATCATTATCCTGCCAATCATCCAGGGAAAAATCAGGAGATTTCAAACTACTGCCTCAGCCTAAGGAGTTTGTAATTTCCGGGACTAGCTCACTGGATGTAAGCGATATAAAAGGATATATCCTGATCGAAAACACTAGCTTACCTGTTCTCCCTATTCGCTTAAAAAATATTAAGCCTGCTGAAAAGGAGTCAGGTGCTCAACTAATATGTGATGTAGATGAGTCGCTGGCGATGAATGCAGAAGGATACACCCTGGAGATATCAGCAAAAAAGATCTGGATTGCTGCAAAAGATCAATCCGGACTGTTTTATGGTCTGCAAACATTGGCTCAATTAATGACAGACGCAGAAGATCAGGAGGTTAAGCTTCCTCTTTGTAAAATCGCCGACCACCCCTCCCTCGCCTACCGTGCTATACAACTCGACATTAAGCACCACAGAGAAAAACTGGAGTACTATTACGAACTTATAGATTGGCTGGCCAGCTATAAGGTGAATGCTATTATTGCTGAGGTAGAGGACAAGATAAAGTATGAGCGCCAAGCACTGATCGGATCAGTAGATGCATTCACCATCTAGCAATGGAAATATTTATAAGGATTTATGTTTTACATTTGTATTATCTCCATCAAATGGGGAATACACAGAC
>CAYUNU010000359.1:0-4329 GCA_964446195.1 uncultured Porphyromonadaceae bacterium
AATTAAAAGCATCCGGACGAATCAGTGGGTCGATTGGTGTGAACTATAACTTCTCAGGTGCTGGTCAGGGTACTTTTTCTGATCCCTACTTCACAGCCATCGATAATAGTTGGGAGAACCTAACTGGTCGACCAGGGAGTTTTGGTATTGGTGTCACAGGTAGTATTCCCCTGGTTGACTGGGGAGCTAACAAGGCTCGCGTGAAAATTTCAGAAACTTCTATTGAGCAGGATGTAGTTGACCTGGGAAACTACAAGCAGAGCATTGAGCGTGAAATTCGATCCCTGGTCGATAAGCTTAATAACAGTTTACGTGGACTGGAGGTTATGGAGAAGAGTGTTATAATAGCGGAAAAGAGCTTTGAGATTTCGAAAAAACGGTATGCTAATGATGAGATCGACTCTCAGGCTATGGCACTTGAACGTGATCGGCTAAATAAGGCTTATACATCTTATCTTTCTTCCTATATCAATTATAAGCTTAGCCTCTCAGATCTTATGAGAACAACCTTCTACGATTATGAGAAGGGAGTGGAAGTTTTAGAATAAGGGAAATTAGTAAAATGCCTACTCAAAGCCTTCGAGGCCATCGAGGAAGCTAGACTCCTCCTCATTTTCAACAAACTCACTGACAACCAATTCCATGGGAATATCGGTAAGAAAATAATTGATGTGCTCTTTATCTCCCAAACCTGATCCTCCAAAGAAAATATTCCTACCGGTGCCACCGGCTCGGGTCATTATAAGTTCATTTTCGGCTCTGGTAAGGGCAACATACAATACCCTTCTCTCCTCTTCTATCTCATCTTCCTTACCCAGGGATCTCGAATGAGGATAAACACCGGGCACTAGCTGAGGAATCATACAGATGGGAGCCTCTGTCCCTTTGGCACTATGAATAGTTATGATGGTCACTGCATCATCCACAGCCGGAGTAGCATGCTCCTTATTATAAACAGGGTCGAGGGTATAGGTTTCAATAAATTCTGATAGCCCTGAGAACCTTTTCGAAAGTCTTTCTATGAGTTGTAAATCCTGAGCACGTGCCGACCAATGATCGTATTTCTCAGATAGCAGTGGCAGCAAATACTTTAGAGCCATATTTATCGCCTTGTTAGGTTTTGATATGTTGCTCCTCACCTTCTCCACCGCTTCAGAGATATGACCTTCGCCCGAGAAGAAGGTCTCAAGAAACTGATATCCTGATTCAGCTACCTCAGGCACAATGATACCCTCAATAGCCTTTGCAGCAGTTATATCGCCAACTCTGGGCCAAAGCTTGAGGTACCTGACCCAGGCTAGTTCATCACGGTAATTAATAACTACTCTCAGCAGACTGAACAAATCTCGAACGTGGGCCGATTGCATCAGTTGTGTTCCCCCAATAAACTTATAGGGGATATTCTTTTCAACAAAAACTGCCTCAATTCTGCGAGCCAGATATGCGGAGCGCACCAGGATCATGAAATCAGAATAACGAGTCCCCTCCCCATGCCTTTTCAAAATCTCATTCCCATACCAGGCTGCCTCATCATAATAGTTCCTAAACTCTATAAGCTTTGGCTTGATCCCCTTTCCACGAATGGCACTGAGCTTTCTATCGTATGCCAGAGGAGAGAGACTAAGCTGCCAATTGGCTACATTCAGTATCTCCTGTGTACTACGGTAGTTGATATCAAGTTTCAGAATATCCGAATCAGGCATTCTCTCCTTGAAAGAGTGAACATTTTGAAAATCAGCTCCTCTAAAAGCATAAATACTCTGGGCATCATCTCCCACACAAAAAAGCTTTGAGGGATTAGCCAGCTTTTCCAGAATACCCCATTGCAGAGGATTAGTATCCTGCATCTCGTCAACCAGGATGTTGGAAAACAAAGACTTCAGCTTATTGAGCAGGACAGTGTTATTGGAGATAGTTTCGAGAAAGATGTGCAGTATATCATCAAAATCAATATAATTCCTATCCTTCTTTCTCCTGGTGTATTGATTAAACACCTTCATCAATACATCAATAGTACCATCATCATACTCGGTGTATCTTGTAAGGTAATCCTTGGCCGGAGTGCAAGTATTCCTGGAGTAGGAGTATAGCTCCAGTATCCCTCTGGCCTGAGGAAAGTTTTTTTTGTTCTTGTCGTTTAAAACAGCACCCCTTATCAGCTTGATCAGGCTTAGCTGATCATCACGATCAATAATTGTGAAACTTTCTACACCAAAAGTTTTAGGCACTGTCTTCATAATATCCAGACAGAAACGATGAAAGGTGCCGGCAAATATACCCTTAGATAATTCGCCCACCTCTAATTCCAGCCTATGGGTCATCTCTGCGGCTGATCTGCGTGTGAAAGTTAAAAGGACTATCGTTTTTGCAGAAACCCCACTTTTCAGAAGATGAATTGTACGGCCGATAATCGTCCGGGTTTTCCCCGTACCAGCCCCGGCAAGAACAAGTAAGTGACTAGCAGGCCCCTGATATTCAGCAGCTAGCTTTTGATTAACATTAAGATCCATAATCACGAAAGATATAAAAAAAAACGTAGGGACGGGGGCCTTGTGCCCGTCCGTGATGAATCCGCTAAAAATCCCTCTCCTGCCTCTTCACCAACTCCTTCGTGCTAAGCATCCCGCATGCTGCGAAAATATCCTGCCCCCTGGAAGCTCTGACAGTGGTAAACACGCCCCGGTTAGTCAGCTCATCTCTAAACTCTTCAATTCTCTTATCGTCACTTCCTTCCAATGGCGTATCAGGAATAGGGTGAAACCTGATCAGGTTGAGTCGTGCTCTCATCCCTCCAAGAAGATTAATCAATTTCTTAATATGGGCGGGACTATCATTCACCCCTTTGAACATGATGTATTCAAAAGATATCCTCCTCTGGCGTCCCCAATCAAAATCTCTGATCACTTTCAAAATACTGGGCAAAGAATAAACCTGCTCAATAGGCATTAAGCTTTTCCTTTCCTCCTCAAAAGGAGAATGGAGGCTAACGGCCAGATGGGCTTCCGATTTTTCGAGGAAAGTTTCTATGGCCGGCAAAATACCTATTGTAGAAACAGTTATTCTACGAGGACTCCAGGCATATCCCCACTCAGACGTCATAATCTCAATACTTTTCAATACCTCATCGAGATTATCAAAAGGCTCACCCATACCCATGTAAACAACATTTGTGATCTTATCTTTTTCCGGCAAGCTATGAACCTGGTTAACGATCTCACCGGCAGTCAACTGCCCCTGAAATCCCTGTTTGCCTGTCATGCAAAACAAACACCCCATCTTGCATCCTACCTGGGAAGAAACACACAAGGTAGCACGATCATCCTCAGGGATATAGGCTGCTTCAACAAATTTCATTTCATCAGTGGCAAACAGATACTTCTTGGTACCGTCAACAGACTCCTGCACCTTAACAGGCTTGCGTAGGCCCAATTCATATTTTTCGGCCAATAAGCTTCTGGCTTGCTTCGAAAGATTCAACATCTCATCGATTGAAGAAATATTCTTCTTATAAAGCCAATCAGCTAGTTGAGAGGCAACAAATTTGGGGAGGCCCAGAGTTTCGACAAGCTCTTTTAACTCATCTAATGTCTTGCCAAATAGCACTTCCTTTTTCATCTTTTTAAAAATATATTTCGGAGATGATATTTGAGAAGGATATACCTTTTGATATCAGGATATCCCTGGTTTCTACAACCATCTCAGAACTTCCACAAAGATAGTAAACTGTATCCCCGGGCAAGGTATTTATTTCACGAAGATAATTTGTTAATCGTCCGTGGTAAGCCCCGTCCACTTCCTCCTGTGAGCTGCAACGTATATAGTTGTCTCCTAGAGCTGACTTAAATTCATCGGAATAGTAGAAAGAATCTTTAAATTTACCGCCGTGTATAAGCACCTTATTATCCTTATATCCCGATCTTAACATTGATGAGAAGGGTGCAATGCCAGTCCCGGCAGCTATCCACCAGGCAGATCCATCACCACATACAAATTTCCCAAAGGCTTTTGATGCATATAGCTTATCACCGGGCCTGATAGAAGCAAGCTTGGGAGTTAATATGCCATCATCAACCATATTGAATAAAATCTGGATGTTTTTATCCTTTTCTCCTGATGCAATAGAATATAAGCGGGGTTGCATGTCATCTGCCCAGGCCAGCTTAATAACCTGACCAGGTTCAAAATCGAAGAATCTGAGAAACTCAAGTATGTAAACATCTTTAGATATCTCCTCAAGCTTCTCAATTATTACAGGTACTAGTGGAATGTGTTTGAAATTAGTCATGCTAGTCATAAATTACGACTAGCATGACAATCAGGAATAAAAAA
>CAYUNU010000360.1:0-4315 GCA_964446195.1 uncultured Porphyromonadaceae bacterium
CACTCACTGTACACCCCTACGTAGCAGCATACTTGAAAAGCGGACCGATTTCAACTCAGTTGAAGTGGTTCTTTAAGTTTAACCATCGTTTAAGAATTGTTCCTGACTCAAATATTGGCCTCATCAACTTTGAGTTTATTGACCAGAGGGGGGACAAAATTATTGTATAGATGGAATTGAATCATTACCTGTTCCTTCTTAACAATAAATTTGAATTCTTAACAGTATTTATGCTTCTCTTTCTATTTAATATTATAACTATCAATATATTTGCATCCAATAATTTTAATTTATGGGTATGAAACGCTATTTATCCTTGATTCTTATTTTTGCGATCAGCACCTTGGTCGCCACTTCACAAATTCTTGAACCAATTCAGTGGTCATTTTCTTCAAAAAAGATTAATGACAAACAATACGAACTTGTATTCACTGCTTCTATAGAAGACAGTTGGCATCTGTATGCCTTAGAAGTACCTCCCGGAGGTCCATTACCAACAGTATTCACTTTTGAACCCTCAGACTCATATAGTCTATCAGGTTCCATTACTGAAAGTCCTGAACCAGAAGAGTCTTATGATGAGACTTTCGATTTAGATGTAAAGATGCATTCTTTTGAAGCTATTTTCACACAGCTTGTTGATGTATTGACTGATGATCCTTTTATTTTGAAAGGTCAGTTGGATTATCAGGCATGTGATGATGAACAATGTATTATTGGAGATTCAGAATTTGATTTCACTTTTAACTCTTCGACGGATCAAAATGAAATAGCGCCCTCAGCAACTACTGATAAAAACCCCGGCGCTTCTTCTTCCAAAAACCTTTGGACATTATTCATAATGGCCTTTGTTGCAGGCTTGATAGCTCTTTTAACTCCCTGCGTTTTCCCAATGATACCCATGACAGTTTCTTTTTTTATGCATGGTGGAAAGAATAAGAGAAAATCTCTATTCGAAGCAGTATTTTTTGGTATATCAATAATTGCTATTTACACAATTATAGGGACAATAGTTGCCATGGTTTTTGGACCTGGTGTAGCTAACTTCATAAGCACACATTGGATACCTAATGTTCTGTTCTTTTTGATATTTATTTTCTTTGCTTTTTGGTTTTTTGGCATGTTCGAGATCAATATGCCAAACTGGATGGTTTCGAAATCCGACAAACAGGTTGATAAAGGTGGCATTGGTGGTCCATTTTTCATGGCATTTACGCTTGTTCTTGTTTCATTTTCATGTACTGGTCCTTTAGTTGGAACCATTTTGGTTGAAACCGCGGGAGGTGCATTATTAGAACCAATAATTGGCATGTTTGGTTTTGCGCTTGCATTTGCCTTGCCCTTTACTCTCTTTGCCATCTTCCCATCATGGTTAAGCAACTTACCAAAGTCGGGCGGCTGGTTAAACTCCGTCAAGGTTGTTCTTGGCTTCCTGGAGCTTGCTTTAGGTCTTAAATTCCTAAGCATTGCAGACATGACTTACCATTGGGGGATATTGGATCGTGAAGTATATTTAGCTTTTTGGATTGTAATATTTGCACTTTTAGGATTCTATCTTTTAGGTAAATTAAAATTCAAACATGATTCACCAATATCATTTGTTAGTGTACCTCGCCTAATGTTGAGCATTATAACTTTCGCATTTGTGATTTATATGATACCTGGCATGTTTGGAGCACCTCTAAAGGCTTTATCAGGATACTTACCTCCAATGCAAACTCACGACTTTGACATTAACCAGATACTCAGGGAAAACAGTTTAAATAATACGGTATCCTATGAATCCGAGGTTTCCTCTATTTGTGAAAAACCTAAATATTCCGATCAGCTTCACTTGCCTCATGGATTGAATGGCTATTTTGATTATGAGCAAGGACTTGCCTGCGCCAGGAGCCAGGATAAGCCAGTATTTATTGATTTCACAGGTCACGGCTGTGTAAACTGCAGGCAAATGGAAGATAGAGTATGGGGCGATCCTAGAGTATTGAAGAAACTCAGGGAAGAGTTTGTCATCATAGCACTATACGTAGATGATAAAAACATCAAACTCGAAGAATCTGAGTGGGTCACTTCGAGTTATGATGGTAAAGTAAAGAAAACCCTAGGTAAAAAATATCAGGATTTTCAGATAACCAGATTTAATCAGAACTCGCAACCTTTATATGTGTTGCTGAATCCAAATGGTGAACAACTTGTACCTGCTCGGTCATATAATCTCGACATTGATGAGTTTATTGGATTTCTAGATTCAGGAATTGAGGCCTACAATAATCAGAATATTAAGATCCCAGGGTTTTAGGATTCTTCCAAAGCAATAGCATCACCCGGGTCCTCTAATGGTCTGAAATATGACGAAGGACTCGGAATAAAAGGACCAATTCCCAAGCTGTTCCAAATATCATCAACACTCTTGATTGTTCTCTTATCCATTAATACCGGATTTGGCCATTTTCTTTCAAAGCCATCTAGATTTTTGGTCTTGCGTGTTGCATCAATAAATAAAGCTCCTCCGCCAACTAATTGTGGGTAAGTCTTTACCCACACATCTCTTTTGGGGTCAACATGGTTACCCACTATCCAAACTAATTGAAATAAATCCTTGTCATTAACATTATCGTCAACAAAAATCCAAAATGGTATATATTCGGTATCCATATGAACGATAAGCTCTTCTGCCAAATCTCTACTTTGGTTTTTCCTGATTTTTTTTATTGAGACAATTACAATAGGAATTGAGTCCGTAACTAAAGAGGAATTAACACTGGCAATCTCCGGATATATACTTCTTAACGCTGCCATTTTATTCATGACTTCCACCCCACTAGCAAAACTTATGTCTCTATCGGGGCCCGTTGCATCAAATCCCAGCTTCCCCCCCATAGCAAATATCCCGGCAGAATGATCAAGAACATCCAAAGGACCCTCAGCAAAAATCAAATCCTTTTCAGGATCTACTTTTCTACATACCGTTTTTATCAAACCCTCATAATCTCTGATATTGATATTTTCATCAACAACAAGCGCAAATTTATTAAACATCATTTGCCCAGCCCCCCACATTGAATTCAGAACTTTTTTGCCTTGCCCCGGATAATCCTGAGTTATTGAAAATAAAGCCAGATTGTGTGCTACTCCAGCGGCAGGCATATGCATATCGACCAATTCTTGAATCATGGAAACTTTGATAGGGGGAAGGAAGAGTTTTTCAGTAGCCAAAGCAATCCAAGCATCTTCTTGCGGAGGGATCCCCACAATAGTGGCCGGGTATACAGCATTCTTTCTATGTGTAATACAAGTGAGATGAAATCGAGGGTAATAATCTGCCAAAGAATAAAAACCCGTATGATCGCCAAATGGGCCTTCGTATATCAAATCTTCTTCAGTATCCACAAAACCTTCAATAATAATATCCGCATCTTCGGGAACCCAAACGTCTTGAGTAAGGCATTTTACAAGATTAACTCGTTTTTGTCGGATATATCCCGCCAACAAGTACTCATCAATACCATCAGGAAGAGGAGCAGTTGCGCAATAGGTATAGACTGGATCTCCACCAAGTGCAACGGCAACAGGCATCCTTAAGCCCTTAGCTTGATAAGCCTTAAAATGCCTTGCGCCAGTTTTATGCATATGCCAATGCATTCCCGTAGTTTTTGAGTCCATCACCTGCATTCTATACATCCCAAGATTTCTACTACCATTGACAGGGTCAATAGTATGAACCAATGGTAGAGTTATAAAAGGGCCCCCATCATGTGGCCAACAAGTAAGAATTGGCAGTTTATTCAAGTCGGGGGTTTGCATAACAACTTCCTGGCATACACCTCTCTTTTTCAACTTCTTTGGCATCCACGAGCCTAGCTGTCTCAATTTTTTCAATAAATTAATTTTACCAGATAAGCCAGATGGGGATTTTGTCATTCCATTTACTATTTGGCTCATCATTTCAGCAAGGTAATCCGGATTCTTTCCTCCAAATGCGATTTCTATCCTTTTGGGAGAACCCAGGCTATTAATCAAAATAGGAAAATCGGTACCTGTATTTTTGAACAGCAATGCTTTGCCGCCACTTGTCTGTTTTGAAATTCTATCAGTAATTTCAGTAACCTGAAGATTTGGACTAATAGAAACATCAATTTCCATCAGCTCTCCACTTTTTCTCAGCTTATCAATAAAAACGCGCGAACCTGAACGAGCCATAATCAGTAAATATTTGAAAAGAAAGATATAAAAAAAGGGTGTCCGTTTCACAGACACCCTATATAATAATGTAAAAATACAGTTTATTCCTTTTTGTCTTCCGGTTTTTCTTCGG
>CAYUNU010000361.1:0-4314 GCA_964446195.1 uncultured Porphyromonadaceae bacterium
CAGAACAAAGCACTAGAGCCGACCTCGTTCCTCGGCGGCTCAGTTCCACCGTTCTATTCACCATGAAAACCATCACCTGGAAAATAGCGGGGGCAGGATAATATTTTAAGTTATGCCCAATAATAAAATATGAGAACATCAATACTAGTTTTATATCTGCTATTCTATTCCTTGTTTCTATTTTCGCAAGAACGAGAAATTTCCATAGGTTTTTCTGGGGGAACAACAATCTCCTCCATCAAAGCTGTAAACTTCTTTCCAGGTAATTATAGTTACAGATTAGGTTTTGAAGGTGAATTCTCATTCAAAATGATTTTCAGCCCTCATTTGTTCATTCTGACAGATATTTCTATCCTACAAAAAGGATACAATTTCAAGAATGAATCCCTTCTCAACATGTCACTGACTGAGTTTCAAAATAGCTACTCAGGAATAGAATTGGGGGTAAGTAATCGCTATTTAAACAATGGCTGGTTAATAGGTTACCAATTCGGGAACAAGATTGAAGTATTATTGAGTGCTGGAGCATACTATTCATTCTATTTGAATTCTAAAACCAAAGATTGGAATTACATATATGTGGATCCAGAAGACCATGAGATTATAGGTGATCCCGCAATTCCTGTAGGTTATCATGAGAACAGGTCAACAACAATACACCGAAATCAGAGTATCTCAAATTGGGATGCTGGAATCTGTGGTATTATTAGCTTGGGATATAGGCTAAATCAAAAATATACATTCCGATTGAAAGGAAAATATAATCATGGACTTACTGATTCGAGTATCTCAGAAGGGCTGTTTCAAGCAGAGATGTACAACCGGTCATTTTCAATTCTGTTTGGATTAGAATTTAAACTATAAAAAGGCAAGGCACTGTGCAAACTCCATATCGCCTGTCAAGCCTTTTTGCCTATAATAACAGATACCCCCATCTGGGGAGAAAGAGTGAACTCCCAACATAATTAGATAGGGTGTAAAGATTGTGCACAGAAGGTAGGAAGTAAGATTAGACATTTAGTAAAACATCATTACATATGGGAAATAGAACAATACGCTGGAACCGACCTCGTGACCTCGGCGGCTCAGCTCCACCGTTCTATACACCATGAAAACCATCACCTGAAAAAGAGCGAGGTATAAATTTAAAAGTTATTTGTAATAGTATATAACTTTCAATCCATGAAGAATTTAATATGCATATTTCTATTAATAGCACCGGTCTCACTTAATGCTCAATCTGATGAGAATATGCTTCATTCTCTAGTATTTGATATATTCGGAAATGATGTGGACACCATTCTCCTTAACGAAACTGTGGCTCCACAGAGTTTCAATTATACTCCTGCCGAATTTGAATTTGAAACGGGCTTCAATCTGCCAAAAAGGTTTTTTAAAGAATGGAATGTAAGCCTCACAGAATCTGACAAATCCAAGAAATGGGATCCGCAACAACTAAATGAGGTGCAGGAGTTTATAGTAGATGGTGAGATCATTTTACCTGAAAGACCAGTGTTCGTTTGCTTGTCAAAGGACGAGATGAGAAACCTTATAATAGCTAATAGAACCTGGGAAATTCTTACTATTAGTAGGATTGTTTATGACAAACAGAGGGAGGATGCTTATATTAATACAATCACCACCTATTCGCATGGTTTTACGATTAAAACATCCTATTTACTGAAGAAGGTTTATGGTAAATGGATTATTGTTACTGAATTTGGAATAGACATTATTCATAGAACTAAAACACCTAACACTAGGTAAATAGCATTTGCCGTGTTATAAATTTTTCGCCCCGATAACCCAACTAAAATGAGAGAATTTGCGTATGCAAAATGGTGCGCCATTGGCAAACGTATATTTACCCGGACCGTTAGGGCTAATTTCAAAAAATATATGAGCAATACAATACTGATATTATTCCTAACACTATGCCTGGCTGGTTGTGGGGTTAATTCCAATACTCAGTCAGTTTGCAAGTGTTGTGATAATGCTTTTACATCAATTGAAAAAGCACTCGATTGTATAGAATTAACCCAAACAAAAGACCGCAAACAGGATAATAGATTACTCCTTCTTGCCTTCGTTCCATATGAACTTGATTCAGTTCAAGCATTAGGTTGGAAAATCATTCCCGACAAAGATATTATTCGGATTGCCAAGCAGAAATAAAATTTGATTTAATTGGATAGTAGAGATTTGTCAATTTTAAATGCGCATAATAAGGAAGCTCATTTTGAATCCTACTCGAGAAATGAAAATGAGACTTTATTTATGGTAACTAATCAAGTTCTATATCCATTTGCTGCTTGGAATCAGGGAGAAAATAGTGATAAGATAATTGATTATCTAAATGTTGGAGATGGACCATAGAGAAACTAGCCCTAACAATAGATATACATCGTGATAGAAGGTTTTGATAGAATAGATGGGGCAAGACTGCATAATATATGTCTTTCTACATGGTTTAATGATTCCGGATTCCCTGAAGTTACGATGGTAGTATTTGACTTCGAAACGGATAAGCTAATCCTCAGAATTGATGCTGATACTGACCAAATCATAACTGGGATTGTTAAAGAAATGCCGGCATCTAATCCTGAATATGAGATGGTTGAAATAATTAGCCTAGAGGAGCATTTCTTACAAGAGGCAATAGGAAAGAAGATTTTATGGCTTTGGGAATTTGAAAACAATCAAGGTTATCATGATGGAATTCAGATCGAGTTTGAGAAGAGGTTTACAATTCAATTTATGGTAGAAGCTTCCACCTTCTCATTAAGAACTATAAAAAAAATGAAGTTTCCATCCGTTAGAAATAAGCAAACACCAAATGGCTAGGCACGTCTATTGCGGAATGAAGTATTTCGTATTATTTGTTATAATTCTTTTTCCAAGATTTCTCTATGCTCAAGAATCCTGGCTAATAACCAAAGAAGGATGCAAGGTCCATAATCCTGCTCCTCGAAAGGGTGAATCTGTTACTTGGTCTGGTGCATGCATAGATTCAATAGCTAATGGAGAGGGGGCCTTGACTTGGTATCTCCATGGGAAAAAAACCAAAACAGTTTTTATCGGATTTATGGTTAATGGCCGACCAGAAGGCCAGGGAAAATACACTTTCCGAAAGAATTCTTCATTTGAAGGTGAGTTTAAGAACGGAGAGCCTTATAAGGGGACACTTACCCTCAAAGACTATAAGTATACTTATAAGTACTCAGGATACTTCATAGACTCTCAGCTTCAGGGTATTGGAGAAATACTTGTTGAAGGCTCTAGCATATATACTGGCGAAATTAAAAATGGTTCTAGACATGGGAAGGGAATTGAATATTACAATGATAGTAGTTATTTCGAAGGATACTTTTTGAATGATTATTATGATAAAGGAATATACTATCATTCACAGGATGAATTTTCCATCGAAAGTGAGAATTGGAACGACTTCAAAGCAGAGAATGGGACTTTGCTATATAAAGATGATACAAAGTATATTGGAGATCTGAAATTCATGTTGCCTGAGGGTGAAGGTATAATGTATTATACTAATGGTCATCTACTAGAATGCCGTTGGAGATTTGGTATGCCGCACGGTCGTGGAGAGTACAAATCTAATGATGGAATCATTTATCAAACAATTTGGAAAAAGGGTGTACCTCATGGAAAGGGTTTAATTATCTATCCGGATGGTAAAAAAACAAGGGGTATATGGAAGTATGGCGAACTAATTGAAGAAGAAAACGGCACTTAACAAAAGGCTTATCAAGTATTCTGGGTGTAGGAAGTTAGTTTAAATTCGTGGCAAACAATCATAGCGTATGGGATATAGAACCATACGCTAGAACCGACCTCGTTCCTCGGCGGCTCAGCTCCACCGTTCTGTGGAAAGTTAATGAGCGGCGTATCCAGTACGTGAATTCTCGTTTGAAGATTCCCAAAGTGTGGATTACCATAACGTGAAAGCGCATAAACTAAAAACCATTTCGTGGATTCTCATTACATGAAATCCCAATACGTGGATTCCCATTGCGCGGACTTCCATTGCGTCGAATCCCAATTCGTGGATTCCCATTGCGTGGACTCTCATTACGTGGATTCCCGTTACGCGGACTCCCAGTACGTGGATTCTCAAACGATGAATCTCAAACGAGAATTCCCTAGCGGGAATAAAGGATTGTGCACAGCGTTTAAGGTTGGTCAGAAGCAAACCACAGAACAATTCGGTAAAGCCGTCCTCGTGGCCTCGGCGGCTTACCTCCACCGTCAGAGTGTCTAAAAACCTCATAACTTGTTTAAAAAACAGCTTGTTTG
>CAYUNU010000362.1:0-4279 GCA_964446195.1 uncultured Porphyromonadaceae bacterium
CAAAATGGTGGGCAAGTAGTGTCGGCATTTTACCCCTAAGTGGTGTTGAATATTCATTCACAGACATTGAGTTAAATCCACAAATTGGAGAGATCCAATCAGATTTTTCAGGAGACGGAGGAGTAAGCAACTTTTTTATTTCCCAGTCTTTTAAACCCATCAAATATATATCTCTTGGTTTTAACTTCTCTTATTTATTTGGGCCAATCAACCACTCCAAAAGCTTAAGATTTCCATCAGACTCGCTTTTCTTCAGCACGCACGCACAAAATTCGGCTATCGTTGGTGACATTCATATGAGCTATGGTATACAAGCAGATATCCCTCTTAAAAATGATTATTTTCTTACACTCGGTGGAATATTTGAGAACGAATCAAGTTTGAAAACTGAATCCAGAAAACTAGTATATAACACTGGGCAGGGAGTTATTGATACTCTGCTTTACATAATCGACGAAGAGAATTCAGTAGTTCTGCCTACATCTTGGGGTGCAGGTTTCTCTTTTGGGAAAAAAAATAAGTTTACTCTTGGCTTAGATTACAATCAGCAAAACTGGGCCAACGCTGAATTTGTAGGTCAAAAAGATTCATTAGGCAATAGCCAGGAATTGATTATTGGGATGGAATATATTCCCGACGCCTTTTCCCCTATCAGATACTCTAAACGTGTCAGGTACCGTGCCGGCTTACACTATTCCAAATCCTATTTACAGCTCCGAGGATCACAGCTTCAGGAGTTTGGCATAAATTTTGGTGTTGGACTACCAGTATCTATGGATAGATTTCCTAAGAAGCATACCATAAATCTTTCCGCTGAAATTGGGAAAAGGGGCACTATCAAGAATGGACTGATTTCAGAGTATTATGGACTTTTTTCGGTTCAACTTAATTTGCATGACTTGTGGTTTATAAAAAGAAGATATGATTGATACCAAAAAAATAACACTGAGAAAAATGAAAACTAAATTTGCTGTCCTTGCTCTGGGTTTGATAATAATAACTAGCGGCCTCCGTGCACAGAACTCAGACAAATTTGGTTCCGATCGTGCTGCATGCACACGGAATTATTCAATTTACAAGGAATTTTTTAAACAAAAAAGCTATAGTGATGCTCTGCCAGCATGGAATAAAACTATAGAAATCTGCCCAATGTTTAATAGGGGATTATGGTCAGACGGAGAAAAAATGTTTAAGCAACGGATTGAAGAAACTGAAGACCAAATTAGAAAAGAAGAATTAATCGATTCACTATTGTGGATTTATGATAGCAGGATTAAATACTTTGGAACAGACCCAAGGTATCCTGAAGGTTATATACTTGGCAACAAAGGAATCGCTATACTCAAGTACAGGCCGAGTGAAGTGCAATTGGGTTATTCAACTCTTGCAAAATCTATTGAGTTGCAAAAAACCAAAACTTATGCTGCTATACTTCTAACCTATATGCAAGCCTCTCGCCAATTGTTTAATGATGGCTTCATTGATGCTGAAAAAGTCCTGGCCGACTATGAAACTGTTATGAGTATTACTGATGAAGTCCTCTCAAAAACTCCTGACGATGCTGATTTCCAAACAGCAAAAGACAATATTGAGCTACATTTCACTAAATCAGGTGCGGCTGATTGTGAAGCACTTACAAATCTATATACAAAGCAATTTGAAGAAAATAAAAATGATGCTGTTTGGTTGAAAAAAATTACTAACCAATTACGTCGAGCCGGATGCTCCGACGGTCAATTGTTTTACGATGCAGCTGAAGCACTATTCGTTTTAAACCCAGATTCAGATGCTGCACATAATCTTGCAGCCATGTTCCTTAATCAGCAAGATTTTGATCAGGCTAAAGAATATTTGGAAAAGTCGATAGAGTTAGGACAGGATTCTGAGGAATTAGCCGATATGTACTATGAACTTGCCCTACTAAATTATAGTCAATTTAAAGATTATCAGACATCAAGGACTCTGGCTAGAAAAGCTATCGAGCTTAGGCCAAACTGGGGCAATCCATATATCCTTATTGGACAGGTTTATGTGGCATCCAGAGAATCAACTTTCTCAGACCCTTTTGATCGTTCAACCGTTTTTTGGGTTGCAGTGGATCAATTCATAATGGCAAAAAACAAAGATCCGGAAGCAAAGGCTAAGGCTAATGATCTGATCAATCAATTCTCAAAGTATTTTCCAAATAATGAGGTTGTATTCTTTCACACATTAAAAGAAGGAGACCCTTATAAAGTGGAAGGTTGGATCAATGAGAATACTACTGTGAGATCCAGTAAGTTATAAGTATCGCTAAATTCCAATGGACGACTATTGGCAACACTTAAGAAAAAGCATTGCTATACTCACTTTCCTGAGTATAGCAATGCTTTTTTCTTGTGAGAATGATATTAGCAAAATCAAAGTTAGTAATGCCGAAGAGTTGCCTATTATTCAAAGTATTGGAATCCAGACAGTCTATTCTGATTCAGCGGTAGTAAGATTAAAAATTACAGGACCTGAATTAAAAGAATTTGCCGAGACTGATGAAAAAGAAGCCTACATAGAGTTCCCAAAAGGATTGAGAGCTGATTTTTTCAATCAGTCTGGCCGAATTGAATCGTCCCTTGAGGCTGAATATGCCATCTTTTGGAAGAAAATTGAGCAATTCGAAGCTAGCACCAATGTGATTGTTAAGAATTTTACTGAAAAACAAGAATTGTATACCGAACAATTGTTTTGGGATAAGAATGAAGAAAAAATCTGGTCTGATAAATTCGTTAAAATTATAACTGAAAATGGACCTACATACGGTGAGGAAGGATTTGAATCAGATCAAAATTTCTCAAAATTCAGAATCAAAAAATCTAGTGGACAAATGACCGTAGAGGATAAAGAAACAATTAATAACGATTAGCTAATATTATAAATATTTTCAAAAACCCAACTTGTCATCTCTTACCATAATATTGATTTGCCTTGTTTTTTCCGCTTTTTTCTCTGGAATGGAAATAGCCTTTATCACTGCCAATAGGCTCAAGGTACAACTCGCCAAAAAACAAGGCGGCCTATCCTCTTTAATTGTATCGTGGTTCTATGACAGATCTGACTACTTTATTGCAACAATGCTTGTTGGGAATAATGTCAGCTTGGTTATATACGGATTGCAATCAGCAATTCTGCTAGAGCCTTTTTTAGTAAAATGGGTCTCTCAAGATATTTGGATACTGATTTTCCAAACAATTATTGCTACTCTAGTAATACTTTTTACTGCCGAGTTTCTTCCAAAAACCCTTTTTAGAATAAGGCCTAATATGGCAGTCAAAATATTTGCATTCCCTCTTTTATTATTTTACTTCCTGCTTCTACCTATTACCTGGATTGCTGTAGCATTATCAAATCTCCTACTCAATAAAATTATTCCTGAATCAGATAATAATAATTCAGATAAAGGAGTCTTCAGTAAAATTGATCTATCTAACCTTATCAATCATAAAATTAACAATCAGAACTCATATGAAGAGATAGAACATGAAATGAAATTATTTCAAAATGCGCTTGATTTCTCAGATGTCAGATTACGTGAATGCATGATTCCTCGCACAGAGATTGCAGCTGTCGATATCCAGGAAAATATTGAAAACCTAAACCAACTATTTATCGAAACAGGTTATTCAAGGATCCTGATATATGAGGAGAATATCGACAAAATCATTGGTTATGCTCACCATGCAGACTTATTCAAGAACCCCGAAAATATAAAATCCATTGTCAGGCCTGTACCAATAGTCCCAGAATCCATGCCTGCCAATAAATTATTACAGCAGTTACTATCTGATAAATTGAGTGCTGCCATCGTTGTTGATGAATTTGGCGGCACGGCTGGTTTGGTAACTACTGAGGACGTACTTGAAGAAATATTTGGAGAGATAGAGGATGAACATGACATTCAATCTCACGTTGAAGAACTTATTAATGACAAAGAATACAATCTGTCAGGCCGGCTTGAAATTGACTATCTTAATGATAAATATCGACGCGATCTACCTATTTCGGAGGAATATGAAACTCTGGCAGGATTAATATTAGACCTCCATAAATCTATCCCACCGATTAATGATAGTATTAATCTGGGAAATTTCAAGTTTACAATTCTAAAAAGTACTGAAACCCGGATAGAATTAGTCAAGCTAAATATCACGAACTAACTATCTGTTTATATACGCTTTACCCTAAGGAACTTTTTTTTTATTTTCAATACATTTTCCCGCTAAACAATTCAATTTTTTCTATTCACTTT
>CAYUNU010000363.1:0-4270 GCA_964446195.1 uncultured Porphyromonadaceae bacterium
CTTTGTAAAGCAATCAGGGCCACTGAGCCATGATCCTGATCGGGAATCCAGTCGTAATTTGGTCCCCACATAACCGGAAACCGGAATTGCTTGTTACTGGTATTAAAATTTTGAGCCATTAAATCGGCTGCTTCATCTGTTAATCCCAGAAGAGCCGCCTTAATAGCATTCTGCTGCCAACCACCCGTTTGCTTAATCAGTCGATTGTCAAATGTCCTCCGGGCTAACTCAAGGTCAGGCTTCCCCAGTCCAAATATTCGATAAGGGAAAATCGCATATAATTCGGGATTTTCAATATTCTGCTTTCCACTGTACTTTTCAGCAGGAGCCAATACTTTTTCCCCATTAATCTCCTGTGTTGGAATAGCTGGCAATTCCTTGAGAAGACGGGAGAACCCTTGTATTTCCATATCAGAGAGATATACGGAAGGTAGCTTCAAAAGTTCCTGACAAACTTTTGTGATTCCTACAATCTCTGGCAAAGGGTTAACCGCTGTATTATAGGTTTCAAGTGCCATGGCGGGATCAAATAATATTTTCCCATTTTCATCACGATCCCAATGCTGGTCAAAAAAGGTAATCACTTCTTTGATTACCGGAAGTATAGTTTCTTTGAGCAAGCGGGGATCTTCGGTGAAGTTATAGTAATCAAGCATCATCAAGGATAATTCTAATCCTCCTTGCCAATAGTATCTGATATATCTGTTTACTGTCATTCCTAAGGGAAGCTCTGAACGATCTTCACCATAATTGGACTCCACATAAGTACCCCAATGACGCATGGTCTCCGGATAAAAAGCCCCTTCATGACCATAGTACTGTTCTGTAGCAAATTTTCGCACCTCCAAAGCATCCCTATACATCTTGAATAGGGGCAACATTAAGTCAAAGTCACCAGATTCTAACATCGACCAATATGGCAAACGTGTATTTTGCCACCAATAGGGCCCTCCCCATTGTCGGAAATCAGCATCAAAGCCATTAAATTTGCCTTGAAGATTCTTTGTATCCACAGTGAAGATGGAGCCGTTGAATTTTATGGGTGAGTTTCCCCTGCCCGAACAAGCATTCATATATCGTTGAAGAGCATAAGCCCTGCTGACATTGAATACCTTTTCCTTCTCACTTTCAACCTGTGTACTAACATGAATATAACTACGATTCCAAAAAGCCCTCCACCAATCTTCATGCTGCAACCGCAGCTCAGCTAGAGATTCTTCTTTAATTTCTGTCGCTATGTTCTGAATCTCAACCATCCACTTATCCAGAGTTTCTGTCTGCCCAGTATACACGATGATGGAGGCAGACAATTCTCTATCCGGATTAACATTACTAAGAGTACCAGGCGATGCTTTTTGCATCTGATCAGATCTTATCAGGGCACCAAATGTCCTGTTAATCAATGGATCTTCACCTCTAGCTAGAAATCCATCCAGCCCCTGTAAAATCATGTTCGATTCCCAAATTGACCTTTCGTTCCGATGTGCCCAAATCACACTGTTTTGATCTGAGTCAATTACAGTATCCTTGCTCACCACGGCGGATTTCAAGCCATAAGCAGAATGGATCTCTGATATGTCACTAATTTCTCGTGTTTCAGTTCGCCAGGGTTCGGTGCTTAATCTTGCTTTAACAGGAAGTTCACTCTTGATGTCGAGTTCAACTACGGGATTATTGGCATCCACCCATACATCAATAACAACCTTATCTTTCTTCTCCCCTGCTTCTAAATGAATCACTCCATCCTTGAGTAACAATTCCTGTGAAAAAGGTATTCCTGATTTAAAAGGATTCGGGGATAGTGAGAGTCTTACTTTCCCTATCTTCAATAAACGGGCATTCTCGCTCCAGGCATCAGTTTTTGAGAGGTAAAAAAACAGATCTCCGCTTTCCTCTACCCAAAGATTAATACCAATATCACCATTCCCGGCCGGCATCGATCCCAGAGAATTAAGCGACGGACTTGACCAAACAACATTGTAGGAATCTACACTAGTAACAGGCTTTTTATCTTCAACAGGCTTGCTTGTGATTAGTCCAATACCCCGCTTGCCATCCTTGTCAACTGCACAATAAAACATGTAGTATGTTTCGTTATCAGAATTCCAAACCAGAGAAATCTTATGGGCATATTTTTCATCAATACCTGATGGATTACCTCCTGCCTTGTACAATGGCTCAGGATCAATAGTCCAGTTATTAAGGTCATCAGAACGAGCGGCCATGATATGGGCTCCTCCCCTGCCAACCCCAAAAAAGAAGCCTATCCAATGATCTTCATCCCAAAACACTTTAATATCAGAAGAAAACTTTTCATTATAACTGCCTTCCAAACCATGTGGGATTACAGGATTCTTTTCATAACGTTTCCAATCAAGAATATTAGAGGATTCTGCCAGCCCAATTTGCTCAATCGATCCATTGGCAGCATTGTACAGATTATAATATCGCTTGTTATTCTCCACCAACCAGGGCTGATAAATACAGCTTTGCTCCCATTCCCCACAATCATCCTGATGTACGGATAAAATAGGCTCATTCTTAGCTCTCTCCCAGTGTATGCCATCACTACTCATGGCAACACCTTCATACCCCGGTCGTAATTCATACCCCCCCTGACGAGGATAAGCACCATACAGAGAATAATACTTGCCATCCAACTTCTTTAAAATACGAGGTGCTGTAATATTATAATCTTCATACAGGTAAGCACCCAAAACCACCCCACCATAATCAAATGACCCTTCAGGTCCATATCCCATGGCTAAACGATAGTTATCCCAATGTATAAGGTCTTCACTTTCCGCAATAAAGGACTGGTATCCCCGACCGTCAAATCCAATGAAGGTCATATACCAAAGATCATCACCTGGTACTTGGAAAACTGTTGGGACATCTGTCATCTTCACATCCTTAAATCCTGGAATATCAGGATTGGGAGGAACGACCAAACTGTCATGATAATGCCAGTTTCTGTAGGGCTCAGACCATTCTGAGACTGCTTGGGCATTGCTACCTATATTGCATGCTACAAATAATAAGAGCAGTATCCCGTCTCTGATTCTGGAGTATATTTTCATAATTTTCAGTATTTTTTCAATTGAGGCCCCACTTATAGAGGACAAAGAATTACTTCCTCTCCTTTCTTAATTACGATCTCATAGCAACCATCCTCTAGTTCCTCAATCTTAATCCCTCTCCCATCGGCAATTTTTAGCTTCTCTGGTAGATATGACTTTACCACACAAGGCTCCCCGGCCAAACTTTTTATCCTGATGAAACTGGTTTTCCCATTCACCAGCTTAGCACTAACTAAAAATGCTCCCTCAGCTCTGAAGTCGTGAAATTCAACATCTTGCCATACATCAGGAAGAGCCGGGAATATCCTGATTTTATTACCCCAACTTTGGAGTAGCATATCCTGCACGCAGGTATTATAACTCAGAGAGGTTTCTATGCATGGAGTAGCCAAATAGTAAATTCCGTTTATACCCAGAGTTTCATTATCGTTTTCCCTATATAAGATATAGTTCATTCTCTTATGGGCCAAATTCCCCAATCCAACCGCAGCCGCAACAGGAGAGGCTTGCGAAGCCCCCATCTTAGGAGCCCATGAAGGCTCATAATTCCTTACCGACCTTAGCAACAGGTCAGTATCAGTATTCTCTAAATTATCCAGATACAAAGGATAAATCATCATCAGATATGACATATGCCGATGGGCTGCCGGCGCCGACTCCTCACTACCAAGCATATAACCTAATTCATCAGTAGGGAATTCTGTGAGATTTTGTATGATGCTTTTCCATTCCGCTTGAAGAGGATCGGTAATATCCAGAATATCACATATATCCAGCAAACGGATACAAGACCATTTCAGTAAGGCCAGATCAAAGTTGCTGTCTTTGTATGTTCCAATCTCAGGCACATAAGTTGGAGGTAGATGCAATTTTCCATCCTCACCTTCATACATAATATGCCTGTACAGATTAACACTCCTACGCAACAATGGAAACAATGGATCCCTAAGTATCCCCTTGTCCATAGTATAGCGATAGTGAAACCACACATTATTCAATAACCAGGGCAAACAACCAAGCAAATCCTTGTACCTCCTATCACCATCTCTCTTTCCCTTCATATCGAAGGCTGTGGCAAGATTTAATAAAGCCGAATCCTCCTGCCATTCCTCCGGTACAACATTATCAATCAGATTTTTCTTATTTCGGCTTAAGGCATTTACAAGAGCCTCCCCAAGATGCAAACGGTT
>CAYUNU010000364.1:0-4267 GCA_964446195.1 uncultured Porphyromonadaceae bacterium
CATGGCTTGAACCATATGCGCTTTCACTCATGGTGCCCACCTGAGGCAGCTTTTATTGCTGCTGACGAACTCGGTGTTTACCTGCAAGTTGAATGCTCATCCTGGGCAAACTCCACGAGCAGCATAGGCGATGGCTACCTGATTGACATGTTCATCTGGGATGAAAGTCGGCAGATTATCAGCAAATACGGGAATCATCCCTCTTTCATCATGCTGGCATATGGTAATGAACCAGGCGGCAAAAACCAGAACCAGTTCCTTAGCGGATTTGTATCTTATTGGAAGGAGAACGACCCAAGACGCCTCTACACCAGTGCTGCCGGTTGGCCAAGATTGCCTGTTAATGATTATCATAATGTACCGCAACCGCGAATCCAGGGCTGGGGTGAACAGCTAAACAGTATAATAAACGCTAAAGCTCCAAACTCCTCTTATGACTGGACCAGTCGCCTTTCCAAAGATGGGATTCCTATTGTTAGTCATGAAATAGGCCAATGGTGCGTTTACCCTAATTTTAAAGAAATCCCTAAGTATACCGGTGTTCTAAAAGCTAAAAACTTTGAAATCTTCCAGGAAAGTCTGGAAGCAAATAATATGGGTGAACTGGCCGATTCCTTTTTACTTGCATCAGGAAAACTTCAGGCTTTATGCTATAAAGCCGATATAGAAGCAGCCCTCAGAACTCCAACCTTTGGAGGATTCCAGTTATTGGATCTACACGATTTCCCAGGCCAGGGAACGGCTCTCGTAGGAGTGCTCGATCCATTCTGGGGAGAAAAAGGGTATATCAGTCCGGATGAATTCAGTGAGTTCTGTAACACAACTGTCCCTCTGGCACGCTTAGAAAAGCACATTTTCCTTGAAGGCGAAACGATGGAAGTACCCATACAAATAGCATGGTACGAACAAACAGAAGGCAAAGGGCAGAAGGCAGAAGTAAGTATTAAGGATAAAGAAGGCAAAGTAATTAAGTCTGAAATTTTTGAGAATCTGGATATTCCTATAGGCAATAACTTCTATGCAGGAACAATATCACACACCTTCGAAAAAAGAGGAATACCACAGCAATTAGAAATCGAAGCATCAGTTGGAGCATTCACAAATAGTTGGGACATATGGGTCTACCCCCAATCTACCAATCCATCAATCCACCAATCTACAGATCCCAAATCCACCGATCCACTGATATCCAATGAACTAGATCAGGAAACCCTCGATTTCCTCGAAAACGGTGGCACTGTTCTACTAAGTCTGGGCAAAAGCAAAGTAGCTCCCGAATTTGGAGGCGATGTAGGAGTAGGATTCTCCAGCATCTTTTGGAATACAGCATGGACTGGCGGACAGAAGCCTCATACCCTGGGAATCCTATGCGATCCTGATCATCCGGCATTAGCCGACTTCCCCACAGAGTATCATTCCAACTGGCAATGGTGGGACGCCATGGCACACGCTGATGCTATCAATATGGCAAAGCTATCCTCAGAAATGAAACCTATAGTCAGGATAATCGACGACTGGGTAACAAACCGACAACTAGGTTTGATTGTAGAAGCTAAAGTTGGCAAAGGTAAAATCATCATCAGCGGTGCTGATTTACACACTGACATCGAAAACAGACCAGCAGCAAAGCAGCTAAAAAAGAGCCTAGAGGCTTATATGAAATCAAATAAATTTAACCCAAGCACCGAAATTCCCCAAGCCCTCCTAAAAACCCTCGTACGGACGCGCCCCTTGTGGGCGTCCGAATATCCGCAATCCATCCCTTAATCCGCAAGTACGGACGCGCCCCTTGCGGGCGTCCATTATCCGCAATCCCAAATAACATCAAAAAGGCATCCACCGAACCAAAAGTTGAAATCGAAGCATGGATGTTAGGAGAATTAATACCTGTAGAGACGCATTGTAATGCGTCTCTACGTATTGTTTGTGTTTGTTTTTCAGTAGGGGCGCATAATTGCGCCCTTTTTTTATGCATGAAGCTTATACCAGAGTTATACATGAGAACTAAAATAATCTAATAACCCTATAATAGGACCAGTCTTTAAATCATTCTTGGTTTCAATTTGTACTGGAAAAAGAATTTGATTGCTTTTATTAACAATAAACAATAAGCGAACAAATGGTGTTTTATCTAGCTTCCTGATTAGTTCACCTTCTTTTACTTTATAGCACACATCATTTAAGCTATACTTGTTCTCAAATAATTCTATTTCCCTATTATCTATGAAATCGGATAAAACTAAAAATTTATTCTGCCCAATTGTATCCATTAATTCCTTTAGTATATCCATATCTTCTTCTATGCAAGTGTCACAGGCTTTGTTTTGATTAAACCAATACACAATAATTGAATTCCCAGATAGGCTGAGTGAATTATTAATTGGATGATCTATTATTTCACCAACATTATCAAAACTAGAAAACCATATCTCATATTGAATCTCTCTCCACATTCTATTATTCTCACTTTTCAATTTTAATACTGTCTCAATTCTCAAAATATCATAACAATGATCTTCCAACTCAGACAAGCTTTTTCTAATAATATGATTATTAAAAGCGAGCGATAGTATTACTATTGATCCTATGATAACAATATAGTAAATTAGCTTTGTTTTCATACTTTTAGAATAGGATTGCCAATATTCAGACTAAGTGTATTTCCCTGTTTAACTAGCAATAACCTCAATAATTACTACAACTGGATTAGAATTTGACGTTATTGTGGACTCAAAAAGTCCAGAGCTATTAATTCTTTTTATTTCTTCTTCGCTTAAATCTCCAGGTTGAAAAAAGCAAATAAGTTTTTCATCTACGGCATAAGAGACAGTCATTTTTGGTAAGCCTTCGTTCTTTAAGATGTCAATAAATCTTGCAGCCTTATTATGCTCTTTTGAATAGATTATTGAAACAGCACCACCTTTTCCGCCAATAAAAGCACCGTAAATGAAATGGATTAAAGATTGATTCTCTATGATATTATCCAGTAAACCAAAACGTTGTCCGTTTCTATATAAACTATAGAAGTTTTGATACCCTTTATCAATATCCGATTTCGTGAAATTTAAATCGCCAAAATCTACAAAATACTTCTTTTTGAAATCAGTTCCATCGAGTTCATAAATATAATTGGATGGTCTTCCTGACAAAAGGATTCTACCATTGTAATAGCTTGCAGGTTGATTCTCAGTAAAGTGTGTAAACTCCTTGTCGATTGAATAATAACTGTGAGAGCATTTCGAAAACTTATCATCCACAATGTGAAATGTTTCTAATTCGGTAGGATGGATAGAATTTTCTAAACTAGCACTTCCATATAATAAAACCATATTATTTTCTATACTCAAAATTGACCATGCAAACCAACCTTCTGGCAGCTTGATTGAATAGTCAAATTGGCCATTCAATGAATAGTGCTTCATTTGAATTTGATCTAAAACAACTAATTTTTCATTTATGATGGCGAAATTTTCGGGATTAACTAATTCACCTGGCCCCTTGCCCCTAGGAATTCTTTTTACCAAGACACCCTCTAAATTAAAAATCAGTAACGAACTAATTTTCTTCTTGTCTAGCACAAACAAGTTATTTTTGTACAGCAATAGTTCATCAATTGACCCAATTAAAGCCTTGCCCTGATTTGACAACTGAATGGTATTAATTACCCTTATAGAAAAACTGTCAAAATCTGAGTCAAGTGGATGAATAACTATAGAGTTTTCCTTATTTGAGCAACTTACCAAAATTGCAATAAATAGAAGATAAGCTATATAATTTATGTTTTTGAATCGAGGCATCATGATACTTGGTCAAGCTCCTACCGCCCCCTACTCAAAAATCATGTTAATTATCAACAAAGTAGGTGAGCTTTATCCCTTTACTCAGGGTTTGAGGTTGCGGTATATTTACATTTAGCCCCCTGTTCCTGATAAAGATACGAACCACAACAATCAACAGATCCATCGAGGTAATCCTTATGCCAATAATTCATTGAACATAGATTTACATCTCTACAATATAACGGCTGAGAGCATTCTCCACTAAGCTCAGCAGCCGACAGTTTTAAAGCCAAAATAAAAACAGCTAAAATTACAATTGAAAAAATGAACCTTGAGACTTTTTTCATAGCTTATAGTTTATTAGTTAGGTATGAAAATTATTTTCTGTAAAAAAAACATCAGAAATTGATATTAAGACTTTTAAATCAACTCGAAGGTACAAAATATTTATTAAACAAATACATCAAAATTATATATTTCGTACAACT
>CAYUNU010000365.1:0-4267 GCA_964446195.1 uncultured Porphyromonadaceae bacterium
AGGAAGCTATAGTGCCTTTAACAATGAAGGTTATTTCAATGGATTTAGGTATTCGCAAAGCTGGAACTACTTCACAGCCAATACAGAGCCAAATTGGAAGAACCCTTATTGGGTTAACTCTATTGATGAAGATGGAAATTTTTTCGATGAAAAAGGGAAGGCCAAATTTCGCGTTTTACACACTGTTAATTTTTCTACCAATAACAAAGCTCCTGATGGAAGAGTTTATTTTAGCGCACATGGATACAGCTCCGGTAGTGGTGAGAATAATTGGGACAAAGGAGATGCAATATATCTATGCAGAACCATGGCAATAGCTGACAGTATAATTGCCTCCCGAAGCTATGAGTTTTTTGCAGGTCATAGTAGCAAGGGTAATCCTCGATGGACACAGAATGTGCAGGAAGCAAAACCAGTATTGGATTGGCCGGATCATTTGGGCAGCGAAGGAATAAGCTATTTCCCTAAATTGGATAAGTACATATTAATGACATGCCGACTGAAAGAGAATGAAGAGAACTTACCATATAATGTAACAATTTTCTGGGAAGCCGATAACATTACAGGACCATATAAAATTGTTCATTATATGAGGGATTGGGGTGCTCAGACCTACTTTCCGAATATATCCTCTCAGTTCATAAACAAGGATGGTCATAGTGCCTGGATGACGTTAGCCAGCAATTATAGTGTCCTAAACATAAATCCTCATCAATGTAGATATGCTGCGTCAATGCATGAAATTTCATTCAGAATAAATGATGAGGATATTAATAAAGTTGCTGATACTCAAAAAAACATTGCGCCGCTTGCCAAAATCATTTGCACCTCTAACGAACCGGGTAGTATGCCAGAAACTATTATTGATGGAGTTGTTGATATCGATCATAAGGATGAATCAAAAGAGTGGATATCTCAGGAAGGAGAAGGTGCAATGCTAAAACTGGAGTGGGATGAAGAAAAAACAATAAATAAAATCAGGATTTATGATAGTCCTTCATTAGACAGATGGACTCAAGAGGGGTATTTTGTTTTTAGTGATGGGTCGATGGAATGGATGTATGCTGCGCCATCTAATAGTGCAAAGACACCCGCAGAGATAAATTTTCCTCTTAAAAAAGTAAAATGGGTAAAATTTACGATTACCAAAGGGATTGCCAATATTACTCAAACAACTAAAATCGAGCCTGGAAAGAGATTAGGTGTATCAGAAATTGAAGTATTTGAAGTAGAATAAACACCCAAACTCCTTTGATTCTTCGGGTCTATGCTTTACCTTCGGCGGCCTTAAGAATCATGGATTCACTAAAACTCATTTTTAATCAAATTTAATTTATCAGTAACATGAAAAATGTATTTTCAATTTCTATCATTTCTATCGTAATAATTCTACTTTTTAGCTCTTGTAAAAAAGATGATCCCGAAATAATTGGATCTGACGATTTAAGTGGTAAGTATGAAATCTATATTGATGGTAGTTTATTTGCTCAAGGAACAACAGACGAGATTGGTTTGATACAGGACAACGAGCAAGTATATCAAAATCTTGTGACTATAGGAGATGAAACAATATCCATTGCAGTTTATCAATTCGCCAGAGAAATAGGCGGAGTGGTTGAAATGGATACAGATAGTGATCCAGGATTAACTGTTTTAAAGGAAGGTGATCTTTATGGGACAGTATCTGGAAGTATGACACGAGAATCAGGAAGTAAAATATCTTTTGAAGGGAAATGCACAAAATTGCTGGATCAGGAAGAGCATACCATAAGTGGTTATGTGGAATCTGATCTTTGGGAAGTTATAAAATAATCCATCCATAGTGGCCTTATGATCAGCTAATTCTAAGCAATCATCACCCTTACCTTTTTTTCGTTGAGCTCTATTCATAGCAGAGGCATAGGTATCCTATGGAAATTGCTCACCTAACATGAGTTATTCCCCAAAAAGGTTTTTTCAATATTTTTGGTCTTCTATGTTGATAAAAATTTTTATCTTGGAACTAAGATCAATACCAAAACTTAAGGCAACCAAGGTAGGCTTGCCAGGCTTAGTTGAATACTCCGTAAAAATGAAAATATGATTGATAGAATTCTGGATTTCAGTATAAAAAACAAGCTCATTGTTGTACTTTTTACAATTACAATTGCTGCGTTTGGCTTTTTTGCCATTTTCCATATTCCTGTAGGTGCAGTACCTGATATTACTAACAATCAGATACAAGTAATAACCACCTCCGGTAATTTATCCACTCAGGAGATAGAACAGTTTATCACTGCTCCTGTTGAAATGGAGATGGCCAACTTACCTAGCGTTGAAGAGATACGCTCGGTTTCAAAATTTGGCCTATCGGTGGTTACTGTTGTTTTCAAGGATGCGATTGGCACCTACTTACCTCGTCAGCTTATTGCCGAAAAGATTAAAAGTGCCTCGGCAAATATTCCTGAAGGATTTGGAACCCCAGAAATGGGGCCCATCACTACTGGATTAGGCGAGATCTACCAATACACTCTTGACATAAAACCCGGGTATGAAGATCAGTATAGCTCAATGGACCTGAGAACTATTCAGGATTGGGTAGTCAAAAGACGCTTATCTGGTATTAACGGAGTTGTTGAGATAAATAGTTGGGGTGGCCATCTCAAGCAATATGAAATAAGTATTGACCCTGCCCGCTTGAAAGGAGTTGACATTACCCTGATGGATGTTTTTAATGCCATCGAATCGAACAACAGTATATCCGGTGGTGCTTACATAGAAAAAACTAACCAAAGCCATTTTATCAGAGGAGACGGCCAGGTCAAATCCATTTCAGATATTGAAAATATCGTTGTCGCCAACAATTCAGAAATACCAATCCTGATCAAAGATGTTGCCGAAGTAAGATTTGGATATGCAAACCGTTTTGGAGCTATAACCGCCAATGGCAAAGGAGAAACAGTTCTCGGGCAAATAATGATGTTGAAAGATGCCAACTCGAAAGAAGTTATTAATGATGTTAAAGAGCGAGTAGCAGAAATTCAAAATAATTTGCCCGAAGGTGTGTTTATAAATCCAATTTTGGAACGTAGCGAGCTGATTTCTAAAACATCCCTCACTGTTGTCGAAAACCTTATTCTGGGGGCATTAATTGTTATGTTGACTGTTATTCTTTTGCTAGGCAATTTCCGTGCGGCTTTGGTAATTGCCTCAATGATTCCTTTAGCACTGCTGTTCACAATCTCCATGATGTTCATTTTTGGTATTGATGCTAACCTGATGAGTCTGGGAGCTTTGGACTTTGGGATTATCATTGATGGTGCAGTAATAATCGTTGAATTTATAGCCATACGAATTGCGGTTAACAAAAATGATTTAGATGGTTCTTCTAAAAGTGATTCTCAAAAGTTGATGGACAAGATATCATTTGAAGGAGCATCAAAAATGATGAAGTCGAGTATTTTCGGCCAGATTATCATACTTATTGTTTTTATCCCTATCCTATCGTTGAGCGGAGTAGAAGGAAAAATGTTCCGTCCGATGGCTCTGTCCTTTTCTTTTGCCATCATTGGAGCTATGATTTTTGGATTAACCTGGTTACCTGTCGCGTCATCCTTTTTCCTGAGGCCTGAGAAAAAGACCAAATACAATCTATCAAAATGGATTATGGGATTAGCACAAAAATCCTACCTCCCAGCCATCAAATGGTCGTGCAACCACAAACGCATCGTCCTGGGTGCAGCGGTTTTATCTTTAGTGCTGACTGTCTTTTTGTTTACCCGCATTGGGGGAGAATTTGTTCCAACCTTAGATGAGGGAGATTTTGTTATTCAGCCCGTACTAAAAACCGGCACCTCATTGAGTAAGACCGTTGAGCTGACCACAAGAATGGAAAACATCCTGATCGATCAATTCCCCGAAGTTGACCAGATTGTTTGCCGCATTGGAGCTGCTGAAGTACCTACCGACCCTATGTCTATGGAAGAGATAGATATGATTATTAAATTACATCCGCCTAAAACCTGGATAAATGCCAAAAGCAAAGATGAGTTAGGTGAGAAATTTAAAGAAGCATTATCTATAATACCTGGTATTGAATATGAATTTACTCAGCCTATCGAGATGCGCTTCAATGAGTTAATAACAGGAGTAAGATCCGATATCGCTATTAAAATATTTGGGGACGACCTGGACTACATCAATAAAAAAGCTATCGAGATAAAGAACCTTATTGTAGATATCCCAGGTGCCAGTGATGTGATACTTGAAAAAACAGCGGGACTTCCTC
>CAYUNU010000366.1:0-4251 GCA_964446195.1 uncultured Porphyromonadaceae bacterium
ACCTGCCCTGGTAGGATTTTGATGGATATAATGAAAACACGACTCAAGGTATTCAAACGCATCTCTCGCCCTGTTTAATTCAATCGATTTCGTCTTTTGCTGCCACAAACTACCGGTACGATCATATTGCCGATTAAGCCCTTGCGTATAGGATCCTAGAACAACACCAACCTTTTTAGACAATACTTGCATCTTCTGATTATTCTCTCCTCCCATCTTAATATATTTACAACCGTCAGGCTTGGCTCTTACCAAAAAATGAAAGTGGTTTGGCATCAAACAATAAGCTAAAATATCAGAATATGGCGCTACAATTTCTTTAATTTTTTTAAGGAAGTACTCATAATTTCGACTCGTATAGAAAGTGGGATTCTTATTAATCCCACGATTAAAAACGTGATAAATATGATCTTCCTCAAAATACATATAGCCTTTTCTAATATAGATGCATCATTGCTCTTAGAATGGAAAATATTTTCACTTTTTTTTTTATGCGATAAGGGAAAAAATAGAATATTAGTAATGTAATTTGCAATTCAAATTTGACTTTTTTGTACCAGATTCGTATTAACAATAGAAAAGGTCATTAATGACACAAACAAAACTTTTTCATATAGTACAAAAAATTAAGAGAGGACATAAAAATGGAATCTCCGATTTAATGAAGTACACTATGACTGACGCGATGACCATAGCAAAAAATATTCTGTTAAACGAAAATGAAGTGCAGGACGCTGTTCAAGAAGCATATATTAAAGTATGGCAAAATATTGATAGTTTTAATCAGGATAAAGGAGCCTTTCTTTCATGGTTTTTTAGAATTGTTCATAATGAATGCATCGACCGAAATCGTAAAGGAAGATTTTTCCAGAATTCTGAGGACATTGATAACATCAGGATAACAGATAAATCCAATGAAGACCGACTTCATTTCAAATTATTAAAATCCAGAGCCTTGAAAATTGCAACTACTATACCAGCAAAACAAAGGCAGGTGTTTTTATTGCGTGATATCATGGCTTTATCTATAAACGAAGTTTCCGACTTGACAGGAATGAGTGAAGGTAGCGTAAAAACAAATCTTTATCTGGCAAGGAAAAGAATTAGGGAAGTTTTACAAAAAGAGAAGTATACATTATGAGTAAAGAACGAAAGATTGAAAATATGATGGAAGAATGTCAAGCGATTGAAGCTCTCATGTTTTTAAAACATGATGAACTATCTATTATTGAAGCCTCTGTTCTAAATAATCACCTTAGGCAATGCAAAGATTGTCAAAAAAAATATCAGGATATAAAAAGCCATATTTCAGAAATCACGTTTAACCCTGTAGTAAATTTAAATCCTGATGAAAAAGATAAAATAGAGAAATATGTTCAAAATCGAATTGTATCATTGATAATAAAAAAGAAAAATAATAATACAATATTTTTCAAAAGAGCATTAGTTGCGGCCAGTATTCTGTTTTTCGTTTTCTTTTCAACGGAACAAATAAGGACTATTTCTAAAATAACAAATCTGGAACAAAGAGTGGAAGAAACCACTAACCTATCGGTTGTAAATCGTCATAAACGAGAGATTTTAGTTCTCAATCATTTTTTCACATGGAAAGAATTAGTGTCAGTTGGTTACAACAGCATGGGATCAATGAAAATTGAAAGTACAGGTATACTTCGTCCCTTATTAAAATACAATAAATTCAGTCTGCGAAAACTATCTATAATTGAAAATCAGGATGCAATTATTAGTCTAATTGGTAACTCCAGATTTACCAAATACATGCATAAACGCTTTGAATCAATTCTTTTATTCAATGCAAATCCACAATAAATAAATCTGTAAATCATGAAAAATAAAAAGAAAATATTATTAGGAATCCTGATGTTAACCTTAATGTTCTCTCTTCAAGGATGTTTGGACATCTTTATATCTACAGAAATTAAACCTAATGGTCAAATCAGCCAAACCATTGTTTTGGAAGGTGACTCAACCTCCATATTGAATAGCTATATCCCAGCAGTTTCGAACAAAACATGGGAGTCGGAGTGGATTAAGGTGGAAGATGATAAGCACAAACTCATACTATCTAAAACATTCCAAAATTTTAAAGAATTCAATACTGATATGAATCCTTCCGATAGCCTACCAGCAGTAAGGATAAAAGCAGAATTGAAAAGAAAGTTCAGATGGTTTTTTACATATCTAGATTATAACGAAACTCTTCTTCCAAGCAACCCCTTCAACCAACTGGATTGGAAAGATTATTTAACTAATGATGAGGTGGAACTCATTGCCTTAGATGAAGATGACCGTGAGAAAGACCCTAGGTATAATATAAAAACCTATAACCAAACAGAAAAGAAATTTGAGAATTACATCTTCCGCAGTGCTTATGAGGAATTCTTTGTCTTATTTAGCAAAGCTGCAACTGAAACTCAAATAGCAAACTTCAATATCGATGAACTAAAGAGTAAACAAGAAGAAATCTACCAGTATGCTTATAAGGAAACTGATTTTTCAGATCTGGATGATTTGATGATGGCCTTCGACGCAATATTAGGAGAAGAAATTGTCAGTTCAATTAAAGCAAGTCAGCCAGAATTTATTAGCTATTTTGAAAAAAAACTAGAATTTTTCAATGACTGTTTGGATGACAATTACCATTTCAGTGTAAAAATGCCTGGCTTACTAGTTGAAACAAATAGCAATATAATCGAGTCATCAAGGCTAAGCTGGGATGTTGATTTTGTTGACTTTTATTTCAAGGGTCTTGAAATAAAAAGTCAAAGCCGGATTGTGAATACTTGGGCTTTCATTGTTGCCGGAGCGATTATCCTTTTATTGTTAATTGGATTGGCCTGGAATCTGCTTTGGCACAAGAATCAAAAACAAACGGTTATTTAGCTCATTTCTAACACATAACAACAATCCATTAAAGCAACTATCTAACATTCCGTACGGTCGGCTTAAGCGGACGGTACGCGTCTCTTTTTAGAGAATATCTTTAACACACCTAAACCCAACAGTACCATTACGCTCGAACCCCTGAGAAACACGTAGTAGCATCTGGCGGTAATGAAGCTCCCTGGGGCCTCCCTGAACATACCACCAACTTGTGCCCGGACTGAAATAACTACCGCCTTTTAATATGATAAAATTATAAGAGCCATCATCATACTCATCATTAGTGAGCTGCCAAACAGATCCCACAAGATCCTCTAATCCAAATGGGTTCGCACCAGCAGGATAGGAACCAACTGGATCAAGAACACCACTCCCTATGTTACATAAAGTAGAATCAACTCCTCTCAATCTATAAACGGTCAAAGTGTTAGTAACCCATTCCTTCTCACGTTCAATGCCTTCTCCTGCACCCCAGGGCCAGGGCCTGTGATCAGTCGTCTGAGCAGCATATTGCCACTCCTTCTCAGTTGGCAAACGCTTCCCGGCCCACCGGGCATACGCCTTGGCATCCTCATAGCTTATAAAAACAACTGGCTTATCCATATCAGCCTTGTGCGGCTTACCACTAAACCAGTGACTTAAATAATTGACAGTGTCCTCCGGATTATATCCTGATTTTCTTGTGAAGTCATAAAATTGACTGTTAGTCACAGGAAACTTATCCATAAAAATTCTATCCATATCTACCGTATCCTTTTCAGGAACATCAGGATAAGATATAAACTCATCACCATTACTAGTCTCCCACCTAAACTTCCCACCCGGAATCTCTACCATCCCCTTGGGCAAACCGCCAGCCAATGGGCTTTTCTCAACCTTACTTATCAGTCGAGCTGTACCGGATTCTATAGAAACAACTCTCTCATCCATCAACTCCCCGGCGCCAAAAAGCTGTATAATAAAATCACCCTCATACCTCCCAAACCGACCCAATAAGGAAATTACACTTTTTTTGGTAGACAAAACCAATGCTTCCTTTTCATATTCAGGATGCCCAGCCCATATCCTGATTTCATCCCCGCTCAAGGCCCCCACAATCAATGTATCAGCTTTCAAATCAACTTCAAGAATAGCTGGGAGAATTGCAAGTGCACCAACTGCGCCCTCATTATTAGTACCCAAAAAAGACTTATGAAAAGCATCAGTGATAACAGGAGCATAATATTTTCCCTCATTTTCTACCGGTTCAAGCTCTTTATGATTCCATAAATCAACCAGGTGATGACCTTTTTCTATCGAAACTTCAAATAATGGCCCATCAAAACCCTCCGGAATGAAACTAAGAAT
>CAYUNU010000367.1:0-2286 GCA_964446195.1 uncultured Porphyromonadaceae bacterium
GGGAGTTTTTCAACCAATCCAAATTACAATTGTTATAGGTTTATACTATTAAAACAAAAAACAAAAACATATCAGAATGAAAAGAAAAGCAACAGCAGTATGGAAGGGAACCGGACTAGAAGGTTCAGGTACATTAACAACAAAAAGTGGTGCATTAAAAGGCTTACCATACTCATTCAAAGCACGTTTCAAAAACGAAGAAGGTACAGAAGGAACTAACCCCGAAGAATTGATTGCAGCTGCTCATGCAGGATGTTTCGGCATGGCTCTAAGCTTTCAGCTCGTAGGAGCAGGATTCACAGCTGAATCATTAGAAACCGAAGGTCTGGTGAATTTTGAAGAAGGTGAAGGCGGATACAGTGTAACAGGCATTGAGCTGAACCTTAAAGCCAGCATCCCCGGTATAGATCAGGCTAAATTTTATGAATTATGCGACAATGCGAAAAATGGTTGCCCGATTTCGAAATTATTGTCCTCGGTACCTATTACATTAAATGCCACATTATTGCAATAACACACTAACATTTTAACATATACCGTAGAGATGCGAGGTATCGCGTCTCCACCATATTATGGCATATCCGGCAAAACCCACCCACCCCTATAGGTGTGGCGGATATATTCGTTAACAGTCTCTAATGCATTAAATTCGCCGTACTTGGTTTCGAAATGTGGATGACCATCCTCAACCCTAAAATCATCTGAGGTGACAACTTTAAAAGTCTCATTAGCCGAGATATTGGTAAAACGCATATTTTCGGCATCCCATTTCAGAGTCTTATTCAATCCTTGTAGCCTAACTGCCAACACACCCAGCAGAACCATTTCATTAAAAGGACCTGAATAGGCAAAGTTTGCACTTGACTCTTTTCTGGAATCAGGAGACTCTTTACATGCCCTGATCCATTCCCCTTCATGAGGACCATCCACATAGCCAACTGCCTTCGGTATCCTTCTCAGATAAGGGCTAACATTTGGTTTCCTTCCTGATAAAAGGCGTGGGTTGAAGCCTCCTGTATCACACATAAGAGTGTCCTTCGACCCAATGAACATACAGCCACCCATTCCATCATTGAGAAACTTCTCTCCATCCGGCATATTGGCAGGCCGATCGGGGAAGAGACCTCCATCATACCAATACACATCAACATCAGGCATACCTACCTTATCCATGCTAGGCCTTGCCGGGAAATGAAACTTCACCTTTTCTGCCTGTGGAGCACTGTCGGTATTCAGCAGGGTGGAACTCCCATCAATAGTATCAGGATATCCAAGTTTAAGAGCCTGGTAGGCCGGATCCATAACATGACAAGCCATATCGCCAAAAGCGCCTGTTCCAAAATCCCACCATCCCCGCCAGTTCCAAGGTGTATATATCTCATTATAAGGCCGCTCAGGCGCAGTGCCAAGAAACAAATCCCAATTCAGTGTTTCAGGTACAGCCATTACCTTTGTAGGTCTCATAAGACCCTGTGGCCAGATCGGCCTGTTAGTCCAGGTATGAACTTCTTTTATCTCACCAATCTCACCATTCCAAACCCACTCACACAGCTCTCGCACACCATCACCCGAATTACCCTGATTACCCATCTGAGTAGCCACCTTATGATGGGCAGCCAGCTTTGTAAGCAACCGGGATTCATAAACAGAATGAGTAAGAGGCTTCTGACAATATACATGCTTACCCATCGTGATAGCATTAGCTGCAACTATGGCATGGGTATGATCTGGGGTTGCAACCATAACAGCATCAATGGAATCACCTAACTCATCAAACATTTTCTTCCATTCCCAGTACTTTTTTGCTTTTGGAAAGGAATCAAAGCATGCTTGTGAATACTTCCAATCTATATCACACAAACCAATAATATTCTCCCCTCCCATTGCTAAGAGATTAGCATGACCCTTACCCCCTACTCCTATCCCTGCAATATTCAACTTATCACTGGGTGCCTTGTGCCCTAATCCGCTTACAGCAAAACTTGGGACTATAGAAAATCCGGCTGTTGCCAGTGCTGTTTTCTTTATGAAATTACGACGGGTTGAACTGTTTGATGTACTTAACATATGTTATTTTTGTTTTAGAGACGCTATGTATCGCGTCTCTACGGTTTATTGCAATTCTTTTATTTTTATGTTTTTGAAATGGACAATGGTGCCATGGTTCTGTAAACAGATATGTCCCTCATCAAACTTACCGTAATCGGGATAATCACTCCATTTACCACTATTCCTTAATTTCAACCATTCATCTGAATGTTTTTCAAACTCAACGGTCACCACACC
>CAYUNU010000367.1:2378-4243 GCA_964446195.1 uncultured Porphyromonadaceae bacterium
ACTCTCCCACCGGCTTAAAAGGCTTAGCCATTGGTGGATGCATAGCATAATTAGCACCTGTGATTTGCCAGTCTTCAAGAGGATCAGGCCAGCCATCCTGATCAATAAGCTGGTACTCCGTTCCCGTTTCATATGCATAAGTGTACTTCGGATCTTCACCAACATGATAAAGTATCCCGCTATTGGCAGCTGCAGTTAGCTTGAAATCAACACTTAGCGCAAAGGAGGAATACTTTTTATCAGTAATGATTCCTTCTGCACTTTCGGCTCCACCTGCATTGATAATCTTGAGAATACCATCTTCAACCCGCCAGCAATCAGGCGCTTTGTCAAGGTTAAACCCCCTCCATCCCGACAAACTTTTTCCGTCGAAAAGAAGACTCCAACCGGCATCCTTCTCAGTAGTGGTCAGACTGTTTAATGGTGCATCTGAATCAAGTTCAGCCATCAGGGAGGCAGAATCCTTTCTGTCAGTATTGCTGCAGGAAAAGAAAACGGAGGCGCAGATAATTAGCACCAAAGGAAGAATAATACGTTTCATTTATATGAGTTTAAGTTTCGATTACAAGATAAGAAAAAGGAGCATTTCATTCCAAGATACAAGTTGCATGTTGCATGTTGCAAGATACAAGATTTTAAGATTTTAAGAATCTGGAATCATAAGTATTATCTTTTATCTTTATGATCCACTATGAAAAATATTTGTCCCTATTTTAAGGTGTTGCTTTTTATCGTCGTGCTTAGTAGAGCCTTGCTCCTGAATGCGCAGGACAGACAGGTAAATGGCTTTGTTATTGATGCCTCTACAGAAGAGGTAATGCCATATGTCAATATTGCCATTGTGGGTAGCACCTACGGGACTGTTAGCAATCAAAATGGAGAGTTTACCATTAAGCTCGAAATAGCAAATGAAAATGATAGCATAGCCTTCCACTATATCGGCTATGAAACATTTTATTCTGTTATAAGTGCTCTGACTGACGGTGTGATAATCAAAATGAAGAAGGAGCAGGTGAATATTAAGGAAATTACAATTCTGGCCAATCCCGTTACAGTTGAGGAACTTATCAATAATGCCCTGTATCGTAGAGGAACAAATTATCCTGATATTTTTCAGAAAATGGAGGTCTTCAAACGTCGGAACAATGCAACCTACATCAAGCAATTTGATCTTTCCTTAATTGATAGTGATATTCAAAATATTGATACCAGCTTTATTAAAACATTGGTTGATAGCATACCACACTACAGCCGTTCATATCAGGATAACTTATATACCCTTTTTTCAGCTCCTCAAGGCACTCAGGAAGAAACAGCAAAGATACAAGCGATCAAGAGAGTTTTTCTGGAAGAAGACGACGGAGGTGAGCTTGGACAAATTGAAAATATCCTGATGAATACTATAAACAAACAGCAAGGCGATAAAACTTTCTGGAAGTTGAAAACCGGAATTTTCTCTATTAAGGTTACAGATTCTCACCCGGATGAACCTAACGATACCAGCAAAATAAGCAAGGAGGTAATGGACTCTCTATCTCTTACAAATCCCAGAGGTTTATACAAACTTACTAACAATGAGTTCGAAAACTGGAGCTGGGATTTCATCCAAAAGCCTGAGCGTTATAAGTATGAAATTGAGGGCATTGTCCCAATTGCTGATGAATTTGCCTATGCGATAAGCTTCCGGGGTAGGATCAGGGGCGACTACCAAGGCATGATCTACATTTCTGATGATACCTATGCCATTCTTAGAATAGAGTACTCGATAAAAAACCGCAGAAAAGAGAGTGGCTTTAAACTGCTTGGAGTATCATACAGAGAAGTGGATGATTCGGGACTGCTTATTTATTCAAAAGATGAGCATG
>CAYUNU010000368.1:0-4242 GCA_964446195.1 uncultured Porphyromonadaceae bacterium
CATAGCCACTTCTGTTACCTTTTAAAACTTCTGCTGGTCGGAATGATGCAAGTGCCCCTGCCGGATATATCCCGGCCAATAGTCCAACCAGAACACCTAATACTATCAGAGTAAGTAAAAGTTTGATGTTATCAAAAGGGTTAAATGACAGTGATGATTGAATGAGGTTGTTGAAGGGGTGTATGAGAAAGGAGGCAGCTGTTACTGCAATAATTAGGGAGATCAGGCTCAAAATAATTGATTCAATAAGAAACTGGGTTATTAGGGCTAACCTTGTTGCTCCTGATAGTTTTCTTATACCAACTTCTAAAGATCTTTTGGCTGAGCGGGCTGTAGCTAAATTGATGAAATTTATGCTTGCGACAATGAGAATCAGAAGCGCCAGAGCCCCGAAGACTATTACATAAGATTTGTTCCCCGTTGGTTCAATTTCATACTGTTGATGCGAATTTAAGTGGATGTCGGTGAGCCCGGTGACTATATATTCGAAGGAGTTGCCTTGTTCGTAAAACCCCTCTATACTGATACTGAGGATCTGAGTTAGTATGGGTGCTACGTATTTTTCTATTATCCCTTTATTAATGTTTTTTGTGAAGTTCTCAGGATCAGTCCCTGGTTTCAATAGAGCATATGTATAGAAGCTGTGCGACAGCCAGTTGTCGTTTCTGTTGGCTCGTTGACCATGCAGGGCTCCAAGTATTTCAAAATGAAAATGTGATGCAACAGGAGAGTCTGCTATAACACCAGTTACTCTATAATTTGTTTCCTGCGAATCTACGACAAGACTTTTACCAAGAGGGTTCTCATCGCCAAAGTATCTTTTAGCTGCTTTTTCTGTCAGTACTATTGCGTGTGGGTCGTCAAGAACATTATCAGGATCTCCCTGGAGGAATTTATAGGTGAAAACACGAAAAAAGGTTGAATCGACAAAAAGTACTTTGCCCGATTCCTCGTTGAAGGTGGTGTTCTCGTATTTTATCATATGACTACCACTATCAAAAATGCGGGTTGCCTCTTCAACTTCAGGGTATTCTGCAACAAGAGTCCTTGCCATTCCTCCCGGGGTAACAGCCATATCTAGGTCATTGCCCTGCATTTTCCCAACAACACCAATTCTATAAATCCTATCAGCGTTGTCGTGAAATTTGTCGTAGCTTATTTCGCTAAACACAAATATGGATATCATAAGAACCGACAATAGTCCTATGCTTAATCCCAGCACATTGATCAGGGTGGTTCCTTTATATTTAAGAAGAGCCCTTAGAGCTGATTTGATGAAATTAGCGAACATGGATTTAGTTTTTTTGTTTAGAAAAAATCTATACCCATATGACGAAGCAGGGGCCTGAATGTTACAGATCCCTATATTGCCCTAAACCATTGTATCATTGGAATGGGAACTGGAACAAATTCACCGTCGTAATGTACTCCGGTAAAACCAAATTGGATGGACGACCTGTCATTAGCCTGGAAGCGTAAACCAGGAGAGAGGACTATCAAAGGGTAGGACTTATTTGTCTCACTCCTAATCATGAAGGTTGATTTACCTGTTTGATCATCCCATGTTTCATCAATATACTGATATACCGATTCCTTGCCCTTCAACATTATAAATGAGTCAAACACAAAACTGAATTTATTATTGATTCTGAACATTCCGGCTATTGAAAATAAAGGGCGACCTTCCCCTTTTACCTGATCTTCACTTTCGTAAATAACGCTGTTTGTGTGCCATTCATCCTCAGGTATATTGGAGAGTGTGTATCTAGATTCGTAATTTTCAGCGAACAAAGCACCGTATCCACCAGTGAAGTTTATGTTGTTTATTCTGTCTCCGGCAGTTACAAAACCAAAAGGCAGTAGCAAGCCATACTGAGGAAAAGCCCATGAGCCTGTTCCGCCAAGAAAACCAACACCTCCGCTAATATTTTTTGTGAGTTGTCTGCTGTACTTGGCCGTTCCAATAATTGGCATCCCCACCCAGGAGGTCATAATACCCAAACCAAAGTTATCAGCTACACCAAACTGAAAATCGGGACCAAAAAGATTCCATTGAACGTAATTGTCACCCTTCTTAACCGGAAATCCATTGGTAGTCAGGAAGTAACGAGTCGAAAATAGTCCGCCGGTGGATGGTTTTTCGCCTTCTTCCAAAATAGTTATATCTCTTATTTCATGTTTTGGAATATAGATCTGGCCCATTTCATCAGTTTCAATCAGAATCTCACGTGCGTCCTGAGAAATAATCTTACCGTAGAATGCAACACCATTCTGCTTAACAACTTTATATGTAATGGAGCTTGATTCCTGTGATTGTGCAGGAAGTAAGCTGGATGATATGAGTAACAATAATGATATTGTTAATATCCTGAAGTTTTTAATCATTTTTATTTTATTGATTAATAATTAATAAAGAAAGATATAATATCAATTGGATTTTTATGATTTGTATAACTTAACAATATTTTAATAAAAAATCCCGAAATTTGGTAATGCTGTACAACTAATAACTGTCAGGATGAGACCTTTGCGATCAATATTATTGTTTTGTTTATCGACCTTTCTTATATTGCTTTCGTGTGAAAAGCCAGTTTCTAATTCTCCTGTTATAAAGGCATCTGCTAAAATTTTTATCGAGGGGGATTCTCTTTTTCGTGTTAATGACACTTTAAATTTTATTGTTCGGGAATATGCTCACCTTAATTTTGAAGAGGTTGAGGCCATAAGTATTGTCTGGACGATTTCTGAAAAAGGTGGATCCATTATTGAGCATGATTTCGAAGGTTCAAAAAGTGTTTTTTGGATACCAACAGCTACCGGAGATTTCAGTTTATCTGTTAGAGTTGAATATCCTGATACGTCCATTTATGCTCCGCCTGAAGATTTCACTGTTTACAAGCAGGATTTCAGGAAACCTTATTTGGGAGCTTATAAGTTTCAAAGAATTATTTATGCCTGGACTCAAACTGATTCAGCACTAAGAGTGAACAGGGATACTTCGTATTTTATTGGTAAAGTGGAGCCTCTGGATAGTAATGACGACATTGTAAGGATTACTTGTGGTAATGGTGAGGAGACAATACTGGGCACTTTTAATTTAACATGGGAGGAATATTTTGTAGCCAAATTAGAATTTGGATCTGAAAATCCTCATCCCTTTTTTGAAATATACGATGATGGTTTTCATTCCAGATTTAGGGGCGAGTTCGTTAGTGTAGATAGCCTTACTATACTCAAACAAGGTGGAGGCCTTGGAGGCGGAAGACAATGGGATTATTATGGGTCAAAAATTAAGTGATGAGAGAAAAATTTCTTACCTTTCTCACTTCACCTAAACCCTTTAGCAATGAAACATTTTATCTTCTCCCGGGCAAGGTCATTAATAGTTTTTATTCTTGTCCTCCTTTGGCTTGTAAATAGTGGTATACAGGCCCAAAAAGTTCCTGTAGCCTTTGATAAATTCCATGGATATACAGGTACTATGGAATATTTGAATGCTGTTTCGAAGGCTTATCCTGATATAAGCAAATTAGTTACTATTGGCGAAAGCACTATGGGGCGTAAAGTCAAGGTGCTCATCATCTCAAACAAAAATATTGGTGAGCCGATTGATCGTTTTGTGGAGTTACGGAACCCCAGGGGAGAGGTAGATAATGTGCCTCCTATGGAGTATTACCACGCTAAGCCCGGTCATTGGATTTGTGCTTCTACACACGGAAATGAGTACACCGGTACTGAGGTTTGCTTATATACAATTGACAAACTGTTAAGTGGATATGGGACTGACGATCAGGTGACTGAATTGGTGGATAATAATGTTTTTTATATATGTCCCATTGTTAATCCTGATGGTGTTTTTAACAGTGTGGAGAGAGATATGCCACAAAGGGGTAATTCTTTGATGAAGGATGATGATGATGATGGTAAAATCAATGAGGATGGCCCCGACGACTTAAACAAGGATGGATACATAACTTATTTCAGGTATAAAGATCCAAAAGGAAGATATACCCAGGATGAAGTTGATCCAAGGGTTATGGTTCGCATTGGCAGGGATGAGAAAACCGACAAAGAGCGTTGGTCTATGATCAGGGAAGATATGGATAATGATGGAGACGGAAAACGTGGTGAGGATGGTGAGCAGGGTTATGACATGAACCGTAATTTCCCAGAAGGCTGGTTCGATACTGAAGGATATCAGGGAGGTACAGGTGAATATGCAACCTCTGCTCCTGAAGTGAG
>CAYUNU010000369.1:0-4241 GCA_964446195.1 uncultured Porphyromonadaceae bacterium
CATACCCACCCCTTAGCCCAGGTTGGATGGACTGTCTCGGTGTATCCTGATCCCTCGATTAGAGCCATAGGTCTTTCCTGCACCAGAGCTCCGCCCGTCTTTATTTCCTTCAGGTACTCATATTCAGACAACTGAAACCAATTGTCGAACCATTTCCATTGTTTGTATGCCATGTCAAGAAATTTCTCCCTCTCAGGCAAATCTTCTGTTTGGCTCAATCTATAAATCCGGGTGGATAAAAGGAATAGTAGCACATTAGTTACCGTATTTTTGACTCCCTTGCTATAACCGTTGGCATCACCATTCCTGCACCCATGAGGCACCGGAATAGCTGTATCGCTACTGTCATAGGCTGTATTCTTCTTATACTCCCAGCACAAATCGACTGATAGGTGTAAGTATTTATCAGCCAGATCGTTCTCCCCCATTCTCAGGAGGTGCTTACGGGCATTCAAGGCCAACAGGCCCCACCATCCAAAATCATCGGCCCAAAGGCTACCCGGATCATAGCTATTAAAAAATACCAGATTCTCTTTGAGCATTTCTATTACCTGCTGGTCCATTGCTATGGATCGGGGATCCTCGGGCCATTGTTCATGCACAGCATCAACAAAATTCAGGCAAGCATCAAAAGTATTTCCTCTCTTCCAGAAATCATTGAAGTTCCAAACTTCGGCAAAGCGGTCAAAAGCAGCAAAAGACCATTCCTTCAAGTCTTCTTCATATTCTGAACTATCACCCTGATTACAAGAAACGAATATACCTCCAGCACCAACGATCACTGCACCTGAACCCGCTATTTTAATAAAACGTCGTCTTTCCATATTTCTAGTACTCCCAGTTTGATGCCTTTTGGCATCTAGATTTATGCTTAAGTTCACCGTTGACATACACCTCGGCGATGTATCTGTTATCCGGCAGATGGGCAATATTAAACTTAAAGATGCCCCCCTTTGTACTTGGATAATAATGCCTTTCCACTTCTACCCCCTCATGCTTAAGAACAAGCTCCAACTCGATCTCATGACCCGAATAAACCTCTAACTCAAACTCTTCAGTCACTACCTTGGGATAGACAGAAAAATCATATAGATCAAGCTCCGGGGCTTTTTTAAAATCAGGATTTGTATTGAAAGCCAGCATCTCACCGGAACCACAATCGGCTGTAAATAGGTGAAGTAAATTCCCCTCAAGATCTAGTATCCTGATGTAACCAAAGCCTTGATCTCTCATAAACCAGAACTCCAGGCCCTGACCGGCAGTATCAATAAGGTACATTTCGTATAAGCCCTTGGGCAGGTTTAGTGTATCGGTATAAACATGATCAGGCTCTACTGCATCAGGTAATTTTTCATAAACGACCTTATCGTTCTCACCAATAATCGTCACAGTATTTTCTTCGGGTTTATTATTGGTTTTATATTGAACGACAATATTTTCAGGGAGAGTCATGGGTGCATTAAAAACAGAGCTAATAGTGTTATCACCTTTCCAGGCATCAGTACTTCCATTTGGCCTAACTAACTCAACAACAAAAGTATTCTCCCCCGGTTTAAAATCATTAATTCCAGGCAGGGTCACTTCGGCCGTTGCATAATATGGCAGATTGCCCTTCCATTTGTAAGTTTTCTTTGCAAAACCCTCTGTCCCATAACTGATAGTCAGGGATTTAAGATTTTTACCCCCCAAATTCCTGATTATAATCCTGGAATCGAAGCACTTAGGGTTAGTACGCTTAAATAGAGGACGACTGTTAGGGCTAATGATATCTATTAGCTCAACATCATTCCTGTTGACAGGCGCAGAATACTGAAACAGGCAAGAAGCAATCGCTTCCTTGGCCTGTATATTCTCAGTTGCAGTATATGGCTCCATCAGCATGGAGAATTCATTTTCTCCTGATTTTGGATACACATCAATAATATCCGGTGCCTGAAGATCTCCTGGGCACCAGAGGGCTCTGTCGAATATCCAGGTACCACCTTGTGGGTATAAGGGGTTGTTACCACATTTTTTCCATAGATCCTTATGCTGGGCGAGATCGCCATTAAAATAAATATCTCTCCATCTGGAGCAAAACTCACTACAGCCCTTGGGTGTATCCATACCATGACCGGTATGTTGCAACCTCAATCTATTGATTACGCTTCCTTTAACAGGGGAATATCTTATTGGTTTTATCTCTGCCTCGGTTGGCATTTCAGGATTTCCATAATTATAACTCCCAACCCACATATTATTGATTGAAAGAGGCTTAATATGCTCCGGCCCCTCAGTAATTTCGAAATCGATTGTAAGAGCCCAACCCACTGTCGTTGGCTCATATCCTGTATGATTATACTCAATTTCAACACTATCCCTAAGCACCATTGCAAAGTCGGTAACATCCACCGTCCATTTGAACTCCCATCCCTCACTATATATACTACCATAGGGAGTAAGCATCCGTCCTATCTCATAATCAAGTGATTTACCCTTTACACCACCTGCTCTTCTCACAGTGATATGGTCCTTATAATCCCAGTGCGCTGTAGTAAGCGGAGCATCAGGAGTACCTAGTGTAACATGCATCAGAATTTTGCGTACAGAAACATCCTTTGAAGGAAAAACGGCCCATGCGGGATATGGGTTTTCACCCTTTGAGGGGTCTGTTACAATGACAGCCCTTTTGAAGGGTATAACATTACTTTTCTGAGGTGCCTGAGCTATTGCACCTACAGTTAGTAGCAGTAAAAGTGAAATAATAATTGTTTTCATCGACAAATATTTTTGAGCTGCAAATATAATCTTTAGAGCTTAAGAAATAATAATTCGATTATTACCTGTTCACGTGGTAGATCTTTTTTGAACTCACCACTCTTCCGTTAATTAGGGTAGTAATATAATAGAGGAAATAATATCCTTTCCCTTTAAACTCAGCAGTATGCAATCCTGCTTCTTGTTCCTTGTCAACCAGAGTCTCGACAACTCGACCAAGGGCATCAGAAACAAGTACAGTCACTTTTGCTTTGTCGGGAAGCATATATTCTAAAGTAACTTTTTCAATGAACGGATTTGGATAAGCCTTAACTCTGAGTAGCGAAGCCTCAGCTGTGGTAAACTCCTGAGGTGATAGAAATTTTCTGTTTATTGGTGCTTTCTCCACCAATTGATTGGCATGAGCATAATAAGCAGCCTTTTTCACATAAGGATTGACAACCCCCTCTATCTTGATAATCGAAAGTAAGGGATATCTTAAAATAGGGTCGGCATATAGTGAATACCATCTGTAGGTGACATATCCCGAATCAACCCCATCATATTTTTGCATAGATCGTACCCGCAAAACATTACTAATAGTTATGTTACCCGGTAAGATTAAAGTACCATATCCATCAATCTCCGAATTGTAAGTACCATGGAATATAGTTTCAGGCGCTCCAATTCTATGAAGAGTATACTTCCCGTCAATTTTCTCACCATAGGAAAAGGGAAAAGAAAACCTTTTTATCGGCAAGTCGTATTTAAAAATATTATCTGACCTTATATAACCGTGTTTTTCAATTCCTTGTGGGCTCACATGAAAAAAAATCACCTCTCCATCCTCTTTAACCACAATATTAGCCTCTGGAAAATGCTCATTACCCGGTTCTTGGGTAGCATCGAGCATGTAGCTGGTCACAGAGTCGCTGGGAATAAGGTGAGTAAAATCCCAGGTAATATTAGAACCACTATCCCCCTCACTGATATCCAACACATTCTCAACTCTTAAGTAATGGTGTTGATCACCATCAAGAAAAGCATTTGTCTCGTAGGACATCAGAGATTGCCCGAATACAGAAAACGTAAAAAAATGCAGAAGTATTAAGAGAGAAATACTTTTTCCCATACTATAAATTTTAAACGGCTAATAATCTCAATCAACCACCATCAAAGTTAGTGGAAAAAACCCGCAACCCGAAACCCGAAACCCGCAACCCGCAACCCGCAACCCGAAACCCGCTACACCCCGTCCACAACCTCCCAAACAAAAGCCCTGATACCAACCTCCTCACTAACAGCGTCAAGCTTACGAATAGCGCCAAGAAGATCTTGTACTTTTTCATCCTCGATAACAGTCAGGACAGAAGAATTCATCTCCGGCCAGGTATGGGTGCCCAATCTGGGCTCCCCATCTTCCGTTCCTCGACCGAGTACATCTTCCCACTTACTATAGCCTCTGATTTTCAGACGATCTAACATATATTCAATACGCTCAGCCT
>CAYUNU010000370.1:0-4226 GCA_964446195.1 uncultured Porphyromonadaceae bacterium
AGAAGCATATGGCCGTCCAGATTTTTCGCATAGGTCAGTACAGAGCTCTTGTCATATCCATCCTGATTTTCGTCCAAAAGACCCATGTAACTCTCAGTAAGAATACAGTCATATAGTCTTTGATCTGTTACTGGTGCAGCTACAATGGCAACTTCAAAAACTCCGGGATGTGCCAGCATAGTGTAACTCGACATATATCCTCCATAGCTATGTCCCTGAATAGCCATTTTTTTACCATCAATCCATGGTTTGGAGGCAAAATAGTTGGCTGTTGCTACGAAATCATAACTCTCCCACGTGCCAAGTTGCTCATGAACTATTTTTTCAAATCTTTCTCCATATCCACCATTACCTCGGTTGTTGACATTTACTATAACATATCCTTGCTGAGCCAGATATTGATGGAAGCCATTGGTTTCAAATGTGTTATATACTCCTTGGGAGCCAGGGCCACCATAAATACTCAATACCATTGGGTATGCTTTGTTCTCATCAAAACCCATGGGCTTAATCATATAGCCATCCAGTTTTTGTCCATCAGGAGTTGTAAAACTAAATAGCTCTCTTGGTGCATAGAAATGGTCTTCAATAAACTCACTAACTGCTGAGTTATCAGAAATTTTATTAAGCATTTTCCCTTTTGTACTCCACATTTCAACCTGGGAAGGCGTTTTTGTATTCGAGTAAACATCAAGATAGTAGGAGCCATTGGGTGATACGTTCGGGTTGTGCCGTCCTGTTTCCTGGGTTAGCCTTTTTTTCTTTTTACCATCAAAGTTGATGCTGTATAAGTGTCTTTCAACAGGAGATACTTCTGTTGAAACATAGTAAAGCTTTTTCTTATTTGCATCTATGGCATCTATACCTACTACTTCCCACTCACCATCAGTAATCTGATTGATCAAATTGCCTGTATAGTCGTAGTGGTAGATATGAGACCATCCATCCACCTCAGATACCCAAAAGAAGGAGTTCATGTCTTCGGGGAAATAGAAATGATGCATTCTGTTGCTAAAGAAATCATAAGCATCAATCCAGGCATCTGATTTTTCTTCCAGGATAATTTTCTTGTCTCCGTTAGATGTATTGCACATGTATAGTTGTAGGACATCATGAGACCTGTTCATATAGACTACAGCTAGTTTCTCTGCTTCGGATGTCCAATAAATCCTTGGTATATAACCGTCATTGAGAGGTATATCAAGCCATTTTTTACTTTTTTTTGCAATATCAAGAACCCCAATTTTAACCTTAGGGTTTGGGTCACCAACCTTGGGATAAGGAATTTCCATATACTCAGGATGTGTTCCGGAAAAATCAGTTAATTGATAAAGGGGAACTTCTCTCTCGTCTGATTGCCAAAATGCAATGTACTTACTGTCGGGTGACCATGACCAGGCCTGTACCATTCCAAATTCTTCCTCATAAGCCCATCCGAAGCGACCATTATAGAAGTGATCTTCGGCGTCATCTGTTAACTGAGTATGTTTACGGCTGGCGAAATCGAAGACAAAAATGTTACCATCCTTACCATATCCAAGCTTACTTCCATCGGGTGATACTTCAGCTGTGAACGCTGATTCAACAACAAGCTTGAGGCTCTTATCATCAATAGAGTAGAAGTAGTAATCAGAATTTCCCGAATACCGCCATACAGGGCGAAAATTTGTTTGGAATAAAATATATTTGAAATCCTTTGTCCACTGAAACTCACGGTAGGAAAAAGCCTTATCAGTTCCGGGAATTGTTAAGTTTTCCCCGCTGAAAACCATTAGTTCTTTATCCGAATTCATATCATGAGTCCAGATTTCTTGTGCTCCATTGTTTGTTTTGGTAAAGGAGTATTTATCGCCATTTTCTATCCAGGTAAGGTTTGCCGGAGCTCCCTGTCCTGCTAACTGTCCGGCAGAGAATATTGCTTCACGTATAGATTGGTATTGAGCTTTTTGTGCAAAAGAATTATTGGCAATAATTATTGCCAGAGTAAAGAATAGGGTTCTATTCACTATGGTCTTCATCATTATATGGTTTTTGTATGTAACTGTTTTAAGGAAATAAACTGGTCTATTGCTGTTTTAGCTTCTTCAATATTCGAATATATGACAATTTGCAAATCAGGACAGCCTGATATAAGAGCAGAAAGGGTTTGATTTTTTTCAAGTTGAGACAAGCACAATATTTTTTTGCCCATATCTACCGCCCTGGCAATTTCATAGCCAACTCCAAGGCTAGGAGTACTTACTTCAGCGACGATAATATCGGCTTCATCTAACCAGTTCATATCCCTATTGTATATATCCCGGCTACTTAGATTATGGTCGGTTAATAGGTCTTTTTCTCCAACATGAGCAGTTAAGACAACTCCAAAATTCTGCAAATAAGATATGAGATCAGCATATAATTGTTGATCTGATCTACCACCTTTTATCGATCCACAAAAATATATACTGAAAGCCTTTTTATCCATGCTGTTCTTTATAGCGTTCAATTTTTTTCATGATCATTGGTTCAGCATCATTATACATATCTTGAATAAATTCATCATGGAAATTGTATGTCCTCTCCTCGAAGGGCATGGTATCAATCCTGTCGAACAACATTCCTTTAGCTTTTTCTATATCTTTTCCATAGATATGGAAAGAGTCGGCCTGCCAGTTCAATCGTCCTAATTTAACCTCTTTGCCTGTGATTTCGCTTATTTTGTCGGCTATAACCTCACGGTTAAATTGGATAAAGCCAAACATGTTCATGAAATTAGCACCCCATGCATCATTGCTTCTGAACCTAATGTTACTGTTAAGCCAATAGACACCCTGCTCGTCTTCCAGAATTCTGTACCAGCAGCTCTGGAGGCATGGAGGATCATATACTTCCAGATCATGATTAGGCATCCATGTTATCATTTGTGCCTGCCTGGTAAAAGGCTGTTCGGCTAGTTTATTAATAACGTGTTGTATCTGATCAACACTAAAGCCAACATCGCAAGAGCTACCTTTATCATTTGGGTCGCTTAATTCTTTCCATGAACCGTAATTTGCTAATCTCCCGTGATAAGTATACTCCCAGCGAGTGTCATCAGGGTCATTCATGTTTTTAACCCAACTATCTTTATAGCCTTTTAATTCCAGAACATACTCTTTCAGGTCATCTATTCCACCGGGAAATGCTTTGTGAATCATTGGATCTGTTTCCGGTTCCAGTATGGTTATGTTCATTGTGCAGTCTAAACTTTCAGGATCACCGGGTTTGTCATATTGGGTCTTAAAACGAATGCCTTCATTATAAAGCCTTATTAGTGCTGATTCATAGGCTTTTGCAGCACTTTTTTCTTCAACAGCTATAACGGGTATGTTCATGTTATCTTGGTTTAAAAATAAGACGCTAAACTAAGGATTCGAGGGGAATAAAAAAACCCCTCTCCTGGGAGTTGAGTGATCGGAGGAGAGGGGTTGGGGTGAGGCAAATTATTTTACAACCATCCTCTTAGTATCAACAAAGTTGCCTGCTGTGAGTGTGTAAAAATACACTCCGGCTTCAAGGCTTTCTGTGTCCATGCTTAAGCTATGTTTTCCTTGGGGCTTTCTGCCTTCATTGAAATTAAGTACTGTGCGACCGGTTACATCCTTAACTTCAATATTTACATCAGATGCACTTGCCAGCTCATAGGCTATTTCTGTTAAACCTTTAACCGGGTTAGGGTAATTTTGTGCTAAACTACTCAGGGTGGATGAAAGATCAATTCCATCAATAAGATTTCCATCATCATTGATGTTTAAGTGAATCATCAAATTTTGTTTTGTCAGGAATTCTTCGCCATTCCATCCATCAGCAGAAAAAGCTACAGCAACAGGATCATTAATTGGCACTGATTTATCGGCTGCCATGGCAAGTCCATTGTTTCGGTTTGTCAATAAATCGTTATGATAATTCCAGTAAGTTATTCCTGCGTAAACCATGTCTCCTGCCTTAAGGAATTCTGATTCCCCATCTTTCTCCAGGGGGAGTGTAACCCAGGTATTAAACATTGACGAATCCAAACTAACAGGGTTAGATGTTAGTATTTGGTAAGGATCATCCTCAGAATCTGCCGGTGGTTCAAACCAAAGTGTTGTTGAAAAATCAATTAAACCATCCGCAAGACCACCGGTAATATATACTGAAACGCTATTTGCTTCGCAATCAGCATATATTGGAAATTTAACACCAACAAAATGGTCAAGTAAAGT
>CAYUNU010000371.1:0-1548 GCA_964446195.1 uncultured Porphyromonadaceae bacterium
CAATTGTATGGGACAAATTCTGATCTAGGTGGTGATGATGTTGATTTTTACAGAATTCAAGTTGCTAATTGTTTAAGCCAGTGTTTTACTGTTTCAAATGTGCAGGAGTCGCAGTTTATCAGGATGAATATATACGACGCAGACCATAGTCAGGTTGGATTTGCACAATCAACAGACAGTGGAGAAGGATTTTTCTATTGTTTGGATTTGGAGCAAGGTGAATATTTCATCAGGATATTGGATTATAACAGTAGTTCAAACAGTGAAGCTATTACTCTTGAACTGAATTGCATTTCCTTGGGGATTGATGATACAACATTGGATAAATCAGTATCTGTATTTCCTAATCCCACATCAGGAAGCTTCAATGTGACATTCCCGGAGAGGAGCACTAGGGTTCAGATTCTGAATTCATTAGGACAGACAGTAAGAACGGAATGGGTGGATAATCAGCAAAAGCTTGAGTTTACGATTAAGAAACAAGGAATATATTTCATCAGGATAAAAACTGATGAGGGTGTTATCATCAGAAAACTTATAATTACAAATTGAACTGAAAAAGTTATTTAGCCTCAACAACTAAACCTTCCAAAGAATGCAAAAAAAAAGCCCCTGCTTATGGGCAGGGGCTTAATAATGGTACCTAATTTACTTACCTAACTACCTCGATCAAACCTGAATTTGATTTCCCCTCTGTCAATACTACCATTATATATTGTCCGCTCTTTAAGGAGCTTGCGTTATAAGTTAATTTTTGTCCGAATGTTTCAATTATTTTGCTGTCGATTAGTTGACCCCTGGTATTGTAAATTGATACTTGAGCCTCATTTGTGATGGCATCATCTAACTCAATGTATATTACATCAGTAGCAGGATTTGGATATGTCCTATATTGCAACTGGTTGATCTGGATGTCATTAACCGAAGTTACGTTAGGTAGCTCAACTAAGTCTCCACCTGAAGCCAGGGCAACATATAATCCAAAGCTTTTTCCATTACTGTTGCTTATTGGATTCAAAAAGCCTGAAGCAAGTACAACTAAGGCCTGATTGTCTAAACCCAGAGTTTGTAAAGGGGCACTGTAGGAAGCTACTTTTGTTTCTCCTGTTTCATCCTGGATCTCAAGCTTGTAATCATTGGTTGTTAGCTCAAGGTATCCTGCAAAATCGGAGTATGCCAGGTCATTTACAATAGTGCCGGCTGGTACAGAAGTTTCTGCTACATCAACCACAGGGGCATCAGTTGCGCCATGGAAAACCAGTACATCTGTGTATCCATTTTGTGAAGCCTGCTCTCTACCCATAGGATATACATACAGGTCGAAAGGAGTTGCAGGGCTGTAACCGCTAGCACTAACAATACCATTTGCAACGATGATATATGTTTCGTTTGCAGTAAGATTGTAATTGAAAGTAGCGATAGCATCACCAACTGAAGTGCTTGTTGAAGGAGCTATGGCCACTTCGATTTCTGTTCCGGCAGGAACATCCACAAAAGGAGTAGCAGTTCTGAACATGAAATCATCAACCAGGATGTCACCATCAAGAT
>CAYUNU010000371.1:1648-4225 GCA_964446195.1 uncultured Porphyromonadaceae bacterium
ACCATTTCGGCAGCAGCATCAGCAGAGTTGTGAATAATCTGGACTCTTGCCGTCTGGGCAAATATTCCACCAGTTAAGAGTAAGAACATTGCTAGTAGGGGTAAAACTTTGTTTTTCATATTGTTATTATTAAAAATTAATAAAGGTTTAAGAAATAGCGGAAAAAGTAAAACAGAAAATAATTGAAAAAAGCTTTTTTTTAATTTGTTAAAAGACGTGTAGTTGCCTAATAATATTGAAAAGTTTATCATGTGTCTGTTTTTTAATTCCATTTTGTTTTTAACTATGTTGTTGTGAGTAATACAAAAGTGTTCAAGAAAAGTTTAAAAAAGATGAACAAAAAGTATTTATTAAATATAATGGCCTGATAAGCTGGTGTTTATATCAGGAATAAATCTTGATTTGATTTAAGGGGAAAGGATGAAAATAGAGGATTTACAAGTTTTTAACTCTCTCTGCCAAGTCGCTTGGACCTCCCAAAAATTCTACATTACTCATATTGAGAATGGATTCGGGTGGGATAGGATTACCTGCAACTAATAATGTTGATTTGCCTATGTTTTCGGCTAAATCTTTAAGGTAATTTAGGATTTCTTTTTCTTCTATCTTCGAAGTGAAGTGGGAAAAGAGATAGTCTGGCTTTGTTACATGGCAGGTTTTGATAATATCAGTCATTGGCATGTTCTGTCCAAGATAAATCACTTTATGACCGGCTTTACGAATAATATAATTTGCTAATAAGAGTCCTACTTCATGCCATTCGTTTTTGGACAGAAAAAGAAGAAAGGTTTTTCCTTTTGGAGGCGCGGTGTCAAGCGATTCAATAGCAAGAAATAGTTTCTGTATAATGATGCTGGTCACAAAATGCTCTTGGGCAGGATTAATGGAGCTGGTTTGCCATAACAATCCAACTTTATAAAAAAATGGATAAATGACCTTATAGGCTGCTTCTTCAAATCCCAGGTTAAAGATGACCTTATTAAGTTTTTTATCGAAAGAATTCTGGTTGAAATCGATCATATCGACAGTCAGGCTGTCGATGATTGATTCAAAATCATTACTTGTAGTTAATGATATAACCTTTTCCTTAAGGTCGTCTTCGGAAAGCAGGGCTAATTGGGAAATTTTCAAGCCATATTTTTGAAGAACAGAAATGTTAAGGAGCTTTTTGAGATCTTCATCCGAATAACGACGGATATTCGTTTCGGTTCTATTGGGAGTGAATATGTTATATCTTCTTTCCCAAGCCCTAAGGGTATGTGATTTTATGCCTGAGATATCCTCCAGATCTTTTATCGAATATATTTGTTCATGTAATGACATAAATTATTGAACATATAAAAATGTAAATTGTTCAGTTTTCCCAAAAAATAATGTATTTCTATTTCCTGCTGGCTAATTTGAGTATGAAAAATCCTGCCAATCCTGAAATAGCTGATCCAATTAAGATACCCACAATGGAAGAGTCTATCATGAATTGATCCTGATATGCCAGGTTTGCAATGAATATTGCCATAGTAAATCCTACACCAGCAAGGAATGCCATTCCAAGCATATGAAGCCCGGTTACATTATCAGGTAGTTCTGCAATTTTAAGTTTAATGCTAATAAATGCCATTGACCCAACACCAATGAAATTTCCAATGACAAGAGCCGCAGCAATTGTGAATATCAAGTTTGTGTCGAGCTGTGCGGAGCCACCAAAGCTCACTCCGGCATTAGCAAGAGCAAAAACAGGCATAATAAGATAGGCCACCCAAGGAGATATCTTATGTTCCAGATGCTGTAAAGGGGATTGCACCTTGCTGGTACAGCCTTCCAAATCGCTAAGCAAATTTAATTGTTCATTAGAAAGGACGGGTTCTTTTGTCTTGCTCTGCCCAAAGTTACTTACAATTTCAGGTATTTTTCTTATGAAGGTATCATCTCCTATTTTTTGGCGTATGGGTATGGTAAAAGCCATTAATACACCGGCAACTGTTGGATGGATGCCTGATTTCAGAAACAATAGCCACACAATAATGCCTCCAATACCAAAAACATATTTTGAATAAATGCTTTTGCTGGACAGGATTAAAAGAAAGGCGACAATTGCCAGGGCGATGCCCAATAAAACCCACTTAATACCAGTGCTATAGAAGATAGCTATCACCATCACTGCTCCCAGGTCATCTATAATGGCATAGGCGGTTAAAAATACTTTAAGTCCGATAGGCACTTTCTTGCCAACCAGTTTTAATATTGCCAGCGAGAAAGCGATGTCGGTGGCAACGGGTATCCCCCAGCCATGAGATGTCTCAGGGCTTTTGTTAAGAAGGATAAAAAAAGCAATAGGAACCAGCATCCCTCCAATGGCTCCAAAAAGAGGGAAGGCAGCTTTTTTTATAGTATTAATTTCTCCAATAATAAGTTCTCTTTTAATTTCCAGACCGATCAGAAAGAAAAAGATCGCCATCAATCCGTCGTTTACCCATATCTTAAGTGGTTTCTCAAGACTGAAGGCTTCAGAACTTATACCTATTTTATAGTTCCAAAGGTTATGGTATAAATCGCTAAAAGGGGAATTAGCCCAAGTCA
>CAYUNU010000372.1:0-4225 GCA_964446195.1 uncultured Porphyromonadaceae bacterium
ATCTCCGTAATTCATTTTTCTGCTATTTTTCCTTTTTTTCTACGTAACCCGAATCACTGTCATCCCGCAAATTTGTACGAAGAGCATAAATCATCTCTTTAAGGTTCTTAAGCCCACCTATTGTAAACCAAATAGTTACAATGATAGCAGTAACAAGATATATCCAAGTATAAATTTTCCAGAACTTTAGCCAGGCCTCATTACTTACATCAGTGGTAAAATTATATATCGTACCGATGATAAATACAACTGTCCATGCTGCTGTCCATCCATAGGTTACAGTATAAATAATTTTATCCCCTCTGGTAAACTCTTTTGTAGGGGCCATCACTCTCCAACCTTTAAGCGGTTTATCAGGCACCTTACCTTTTTCATCTGCCATAGCATATTCACCTCTGTGAAGGAGCTTATCCATGTTATGATTTGTTCTAGTGCCAAACATTGAAACCAGAATGAATATCGCACCCGCCGAAACCATAGCTATCAACCAGAACCACTGACCATTAATAAAAAAATCATCCACGACAGAGTTAATAATAATTCCAAATCCTGATATTAGAGCACCTGCAATCATAGCCGACCAAGCTGCCGTTGTTGATCCTTTGCTCCAATAAAGGCCGCCGATAATAGCCGCTCCTGATCCACCAACAAATATTGAAGCAGAAACAGCCATGAAGAGGAAGACTTTCTCACTCTGCTGGAACAATATACTTAGGATAAATATTGCAATGCCCACACCCAATATTGAGTACCTAAGATACTTCATATGTTGCTCGGGCTCGAAAGCTTTTCCACGGATAGGTAAAACACAATCTTGAATGAAAATACTCCCGAATGAATGGATATAAATATTATGACTGGTTATAGCGGCTGCCAGCATTATTGCAGCAAAGGCGCCTTTAACTCCAATAGGCAACAATTGGTTGAGAACCATCGGTACCCTAAGCTGCGACTGCAATGTCTCGCCCTCCACTCCGGCTAAAGAACCGTTCACAGCATTGGCTACTCCGGCAAAATCGACATGATGTAATACCGTATATGCTATCACGGGAACAAAAACAAGGAATAGACCCCACTGTGGAATAAGTCTCCAATTGGTAAGCACATCTGCCATTTTGGCTTCATGAGCTGATTTGGCAGCAACACTCACCGAGGAATTGCCCTGCCAGGCTAACTTGGTGTAAATCAAGCCAAACATGCCAATAAAGAAGAACCATATATTAAAATCCTGGACCTCAGTAGCCTTAAAGGGGTTAACTAATGACGCATTCTCCGGTGCTCCGTTTACAGCCTCACCAATCTGTCCCCAATCAACTTGCAAAACAAGTAAAACAACAATTACAACAAACACTATATTAACAAAAACACCTTGGACAAAATCGGTAAACATAACGGCAATATGACCTCCCGAAAGAATAAAAAACAAGGGTATAGCCACCATCAGACCGGCTATCAGTATGAAAGTCCCTGAATATGGCCCAACCATACCTATTTCCGGTATACCACAAAAATGGATGAAAAATCTCGCTGTCACAGATGGGAAGATAATCATGTTAACCAATCCTGATCCAAATGCCAGGAAACCGGCAAATATTCTAAAATTCCTACTGTACCGGATCTCGAAAAACTGAGCCATGGTCATTGCTCTGGTCTGGCGATAACGATAAACAACCCAGCCTGTCACACTCATACCAACTAGTATGATAGTGGTCATCATCTCCCACCACCTGGAGTTAAAGCCCGCAGCATAGTTTTGCTCAAGAGCCCCCACCACTGTTATGGCACCAAGAGCTGCTGTTCCGTGGAACATGGAAATGATGTACCTCCCACCGGTACGACCGGTTGCAAGAAAATCAGATACACTTTTCAGCAGGGTTTTGCTCAGAAAAACCATCCCTACCATAAGAGCAAAAAGCAAGAGGACAATACCCCAGTCGAGCCAAGTTAGGTTCATATCTTTTAGTTAAAAAATTTTCGCCAAATATAGGAAGAATTGACGATTTGAATATGACAATTCACCAGTGTGGTGAATCACTTCTATTCAACAATTGATATTTCAGGCAAGCTTATAAGAGCTGATTTTGCCTTATCAACCCAAGACGTTGATGAACACATTGCTCTGTTCCCCCCGGATCTTCAGGCGTATTAAATGCATAGTCTAGCATTTTCCTGATGCTTGTAGTTGCTACATGCATCCTCGTGTCAGAAGAAGCATAATAGATAAAAACTTTTCCGTCATCATCCAGAATCCATCCATTGCAAAAAATAACATTTGACACATCCCCCACTCTTTCATCATCCATAGGCTCAAGAAAATGACCACCAGGACGTTTTATCACTCTCCATGGCTCATTCAGGTCGGTTACTATCACATACAACACATACCTCAATCCTGCTGCAGTTCGACGCACTCCATGTGCCAGGTGCAACCAGCCCATATCAGTTTTAAGAGGAGGTGGCCCCTGACCATTTTTTACCTCCTTAATGGTATGATATTTTCTGGGATCCATCAGACGCTCTTCCGCAAGTCCGGCATGCTCCATCGACTCACAGAAACCATAGGAAATTCCCGAGTCGCCTGTATCAATAAACCCTGATTGAGGACGTGTATAAAGCATATACTTACCATCAACAAATTCGGGATGAAGCGCGCAATTACGTTGCTGACTAGCACCGGATTTAAGATCAGGAAGTCTTTCCCACTCTTTCAGATCTCTGGTTCTGGCTATCCCACATGATGCAATAGCTGCCGACGAATCATCTGGCTTGCTCCTATCCTTCCGCTCGGCACAGAACAGACCGTATATCCAACCATCCTCATGGGCTGTTAGCCGCATATCATAAACATTAGTTTCAGGATCCTCAGCAGATGGCATCCATATGGGCTCATCCCAAAACCGCCAATTATCAATGCCATTAGGACTCTCAGCCACCCCAAAGAATGATTTAACGTTGAACCCTTCAATTCGTGGAACCATCAAATAACGTCCCTCATGTTTAATAGCTCCGGCATTAAACACAGTATTCACCCCCAAACGCAGCATAAAATCAGGATTAGTCTCCGGATTCATATCATATATCCAATGTGGTGGAATATGATCGCGGGTAAGAGCTGGATAACAATATCTGTCATAGATTCCATTGCCAATCTCAAATTGGAAATTAGCCCGACCGATAAGCTTTTCATACTCTTTCAATACCAATCTTTTTCTTTTATTAAATGCATTTTTCATTGTTGCGGGTTACGGGTTGCGGGTTGCGGGTTGCGGGTTGCGGGTTGCGGGTTGCGAGTTTGTAAATTAATATCCCAAATCTAACAAATTTATCAATCTACTCGTTTACTAATCTACAATCCTGTCGAGCCATCTGAATTTCAAAATTACTGTTGTTACTACAAAAACCAGTATAGTGATTAATATTTCTCTCCATTCCCTGATCACAAGAAAAATTGGCATGAGTACTAATGTCATTTGCCATATTATTCCTATTACAACATTTAACATATCGTGCCAGAAGTTCATATTAGGTTCAAAATCAGGATAATCATTTTTCACTTTTATCCTGATGGGTTTCCACCACCCCCAGGGGTTTACAGAGTGATAGAATGATTTTAGAACTTTTTCATCATCTGCTTGTGTAAGCAGTGTTCCGAGGAATGAGCCAAGTGTGGCAACAGCCAGTATTATTGGGAAGGCAAGAATAACAGAAAGATCGGGCAGAATCTGAGGAACGGCCAGGGAGGCAGCCAGACCACCTATCATCCCCCAAAAGAAACCATAACCATTGAATCTCCACCAAATCCATTTTAGAAAATTAGCGGCTGCATATCCCCCAAATAATGCTGCAGTAATCCATTGAAGTATTGAGTTGATATCCTGAACGAAAAAGCCAACAGTTATACCTACAATAACCACAGCAAAAGATGATATGTAACTAGCTCTTACTAAGGTTCTATTGGAAGCATCAGGGCGTATAAACTTTTTATAAATATCGTTTACAATATAGGCAGGTCCGGCATTTACATTGGCAGCAAATGTTGACATAAATGCGGCAATCAAACCTGCCAGAATAATTCCTAGTATACCAACCGGGATAAAATTATTGAGGGCGAAGGGCAGAACTTTCTCAAAATCCATTACGCCTTCATTGAGCAATAGCTCTGGCTGTAATTTAACCAGAGCCAGGATGCTCAATCCGGCAATCATAAGGTAGCGCGGGAAAAATA
>CAYUNU010000373.1:0-4207 GCA_964446195.1 uncultured Porphyromonadaceae bacterium
CCTGAAAACCGACCGAATCGACCTCTATCAGGCACACTATCTGGACGGGGTCACCCCCATCCCCGCGCTGATGGAGGCAACCCCATGTTTCCTCCCCAGCCATGATCAGGGAAAATTTTTGCTTCCCATGCATCCTTCAACCTATGATCAGGATAAGCCTTGAACGACCCGTCCAACAATGAATTAACAGTAGCAAGCTTCTCAACCTGAGTTAGCAAAATATCAGCTTCTCGACTAGCTTTCTGTGCTTTTTGGTGTGATGGACCATGGATATACATCCATAAGGCCGGTCGTTCTCCATGTATCTCTGGAACAACAGGATTGCTGGCACGAAAGGCCTCAAACATTTCAGGAGCCAGAGCCTCCCTGAACTCGGGTAAGGAAACAGGCACAACCCGTCCATCCTTAGTTTTGAGCTCTTTCAGACTTGCCCATGAGCTTAGTAGATTGCTATAATCCTTAGCCGGACTCATATCCCAATCCGACAAAACAGGAACTACCGGCTTATTGGATTCTTCATTATAAAATGGCTCCCAGTATGAACTGTACTTCGACAAATAATCAGCAGCGATATAGTATTCATCACCCAAAGGGCCAAATGAATCCCCGTAATGACCGTTGGAGAATCCAGTGATACTCGAACCATCTGGACTAAACCAATTATAGAATCCAAGCTCTTGTCGGGTCATCACCAGATTCGTTACACCTGCCTTTTTCATTAGTTGTGGCATCTGTAGTGTCCTTCCAGGAACATCCACATTCCAATATGTATCAGCAGTATAGCCAAATTCATCCTTCAGCCATTTCGCCCCAAAGTAGAACTGCCTTGCCAGTGCTTCTCCAGAATACATCTCCTCATAAGGCTGTGTATAAGTAGCTCCACAAGAAATTCGCCCGTCGGCAAAAAGCTTAGTTATCACTTCCTTTTTATCAGGGTGACGCTGTAAATACTCCTTAATCATCAAAGCATCCTCCACATCAAAGCGATAATCCTTATCAACAGCAGCCCTGTTAAACAAAGGCTGCAACAGCATTGTATCCCTTTCCAACTCACATTTTTCCGGTGAATCCATCCATGCAATATCCTGATGACTGGAATTCATCAAAAGCATCAGGGAATTGCCCATCTTACTATTGGAGAGAGCTAATATACTTTCAACCAGATCAGGCATGTAGCTTCTGTCTCCCATCACAACAAAGCCATCCTCACTGACTTCCAGTATCTGGTTCTTGAGTACACCCTCCGCCATTAAAATCGAGTTATCGGTCGCATCAGTCTTAAGATCCCATACCAAAACCTCTCCTTTGTCATCATAAACAGTAATCTTCTCACCCAGCTTGCTTGAAGGAAACATTAACTCCGCTTTTGCAAAACCATCAACTAACTTCAACTCCACCTTCTTTGTTATTTTTCCCGTCTCCAAACGCAAGGTCTTCCCAGCAATCGCCTGTGCAGCAACAATTTCTACATCACAGTTTTTGTCCTCCGTACTCGCACTCAAACGAAATAAACCAGAAAATTCCGACGACCTCTGCAAGAAAGCCAAAGCATCATCAGCCTTATATACTATAAGCCATGTAGTTTTGCCTGATTTATCCCCCTCAATCCTGATTTCCTGTTTTGATCCGGGCTTGAGCCATGAAGAAGGCGCCTCCAAAGACATATAACCATGAGCATCACCATGACGGTCAGTTAGCAGTGTCTGAAAACTCATCTTCCCCCCTTCAAGGCCATCAATGACCCAATCTTTCTCCTGTGGTGCCATAATCTTAAAGCGCTTAATTCCATTAAACCACACATCAAATGCCGGCCCAGAACTAAACATATCCATAGCAGCAATCCAAATAAAACCTGCATGATCCTTGTCAAAATCGCCCGGCACATCGCCTGTCTTCCATACCATTGGCATGGGAGTTTCCAAACATCTTGTAATCATCGATGGTCCAACATCATGGCGAAAACTATGGTAGTTGAAATCGTTAGGAATAACTTTTTCACTATACCCCTCAAAATATCCTGATGTTTTATCCGCAAGCTCTTGAATTGCCTGCACCTCCTGAAAATTTTGTGCCTTGGCTAAACCAATAACACCTATCAAAATACCAGATAATAATACCTTCTTTATCATAATTCTTATTTTGTTTTTAAATCGAATTTAATGCCGGTTCGAATAATCGGACGGGCACAAGGCCCCGTCCCTACACATTTTTTCCAACATTATCTACTTATCTACTATTCTCCTAGCTCCTCAATTCTCCTAATCAACTCCATCATCGCCCGGCCATTATGGTACGGGCATTTCCAAGGATCAACCTTCCAGTCGTTTCTGTAATAAGGTGATGGATCGTTGTCGGGTTCGACGAGATAGGGCTCACCCAGACGGTTGATCTTTGTAAACCACTCTCCACCCTCATGATCCTTAACATATTTATATACAAAATCCCACGACAGCTTAAGCGCCTCCCAATATTTTGAATCCCCCGACAATTGAAATAAATTCATTTCTCCTACCAACACTTCAGCCTGCAACCACCAATGCTTGTTAGTCCTTAAATGACTGCCAAATCTGGTTGATTCTAAAAACAATCCTCCATCAATATCCAGACCTTCCCTCAAAACAGCCTTGGCCATCTTTATCATAATGGGTTTAGCTTTCCCCTTCAATTCATCATCACCCAAAATTTCTAAAGCCTCCCATATCAACCACGAGGCTTCTATATCATGACCAAAGGAACATATACCCTTTGAATTTTCTGTTTCAGTAAAATCCTCCGTAAAGAAAATCCCCAGATGACCATCTGCCCTGATAATATTATTCAAAAAAAGATCTATCAAATGCCTGAGCCTCTTCTCAACCAAGTCGGTTGGCAAAACCTTATATACAGCTGCATAAGCTTCCAAAACATGCAAATGAGTATTCATGGATTTAGGCTCATTATTATCAGCCATCCTGTTCTCCTCATACAATTTCCACTCTCTTGTAAATGCCTCCAAATAACCCGGGTTCACTGGATCCTTAGATTTGTCATCAAGAAAAATGAAGAAATCCTCTATTACCTTCAGGAGACCTTTATGAGGATTAGACTCAAAGTATTTCGACAGTGAATACAGCACAAAAGCCTGAGCATAAGTATGCTTAACCGGATCCAGGACCTGGCCTGAGGCATCAAGCATCATGTAATACCCCTGGTGCAACTCATCCTTGAAATCATTTTGCAAAACACGAAAAGCCCTCTGAGCAACCTCCTCATAAGCATTATCCGGATACATTATGGAAGCCTCAGAGAAAGTCCAAAGGATACGTGCATTCAAAACACACGACTTAGGTGCATCAGGGACAGGTCTGTTATCAAGACCAACAGCCCCGTAAAATCCCTTATTATCCCGGTCAACCGCATAATGCGTCCAATAATTCAGAATACTAAATAACTCCTTCTCAAATGAATTACGATACTGAATCAGTTCTTTTTTATCTGGCATAATAATTTTCAGCTTGTGAGGTAAAAATAAAAACATTTAAACCAATCAACAAAGGTTATTTGTACAGACGCAAATATGCGTCTCTGCCGAAATATCAGCTATCTCAACCTCAAGACGCAAATATGCGTCTCTACTTTGTATCTTTGTTGGATTATTGATGACTAATTCGATACGAAATATTGGTATTCTGGCCCATGTTGATGCCGGAAAAACTACACTTAGCGAGCATTTACTATTGTTGGGTGGAGCCATTCGAAAGAAAGGATCAGTGGATAAGGGATCAGCAGTTACTGACTCAATGCCAGTAGAAAGAGAAAGAGGCATATCCGTAAGGTCAGCAAGCAATACGATTTTCTGGAAGGAGCACCAAATCAATCTGATCGACACCCCCGGGCATCAGGATTTTTTTGGAGAGGTAGATAGAGTTTTCAGCGTATTGGATGGAGCTATCCTCATCATCTCTGCTGTTGAAGGCTTACAATCAACTCTATTCCTTCTGTGGGAAGCCATTTCTTACTACAAAATCCCGGTTCTGGTGTTTATCAATAAAACCGATCGCTCAGGTTCAGACACATCACTTATTATTGAACAAATCAGGAAAGAACTAAAAATACCGATTTTTCAAATGAACCTTCCTGACAACGAAGGAGGGGCGGATTGCTCAATAATTGACTCCAAACAATATCCGGATATTACTGAAGCTAATTTTGAAACTCTGGCAACCAT
>CAYUNU010000374.1:0-4204 GCA_964446195.1 uncultured Porphyromonadaceae bacterium
TGGCCTAAGAAATAAATAGTCGGTAAATAAGCAGGTTAATCGATCCTTGTTTTAAAAACACCTTGAGTTCCTCCTCTTTCTGCCATAGATCCTCATCACTTAGCTTATGTTGTTTTTTAAGTGTAATATATATATCCAAAGTTTGCACAAGGCCTGTTTTTGGGCCAGATTGAGCCTCAACGCCGTTTTTAATTTCAACTCGCTCAATATCCTTCCCAAAATGATCAAAACATAAGGCCTTGATATCCTCTCTGGTTACTATTCTTCCCTTTGAGAGCATAGCCCTTCTTAGTTTATTCAGCTTATCATCTTCCGATAATTTATGCTTACCCCCAATAGTATTGGTAAGCAGATATACCGAATTGGCGCTAAGATCCTTACCTCTATAAACACTAAGCTTCGAGCCCGACCTTATGTTATTTGCAAGTTCCCCGCTAGTAGTCCAAAATTCAACATGAGCCCTCTCATTATTTGTTTCAGAGTTAAGCAGAATGTAAGTATTTGTTCCCTGTGTGTTAGAATTATTTTCCAGTCGGTACTTAAGTCGACTAATAATCTGATCAAGCTCCTTCAGACGATATCATATCTGTCCCCAAAATCGAAAAAGCAGCACTTTCATTTCTAACAAGATCCGTTAAGTGATCAATTGACTCTAAAGCATCCCTGGAATCAAATCGCCCCATACCACCTTGTCGAATGATATAAGTTCGCTTCTGACTCTTCCCATTACTAACGGTATTTGCCAGAGTATATTCATTTCCACTACTATCTGCTACCTGCTTAATATCATAATAAATATCTTCAGATTCCAAAGGAATAATGTTTGTTCCATTTCTGAGTGATTGAGTAAATTCCATTTTTCCCTTATTAACTACCGGGAAGCAATTGATCAATGGAAGCAACTCAAGCATGGTATCTGATGTCACCGGCTGAACAAGTTCTATTTTTATCCAAAGCAAATTATCGGGCAAAAGCTTTATAACATCATCAGGGAATCGACTTTTTATCTCTGGAGGCAAATCCTGATTTTTAAAAAAGCGCTCAGTCAATAATTCACCTCCCTTTAGTGTCATAAACTGTTTTCCGAACAATTCGTTTACGAATTTTGAAGCACGATAAGAGATATCATTTTCCTGCAAGAACAACTCTTCCAAACCATTTACATCTCTTGTCAGAGCTGACCCCAGGCCCTGGGCAAATTCCACTTCTTCATCGTTAATGAACCATTTCCCACCAAGAATTGATCTGAAAAACCGCTCCTCATTAGGCCTGTTTTTTAATGAAAAATGAAGTGTTAAACCATCAAGCTTCTCTACATTTCTGTCAAGCTCCAATCCAATGAAAAGTTTATTGTAATCTGGGTGAATAGACATCCTTGATATATCAATCTGCTCCTTGATCTGACCAGATATCTGATATAAGAGATCACCACCTGCAAATACTTTTACCTGCCCTTTAAAAAGATTGAATTCACCCGAAGGTGTAAAGTACACATTTCTCTCTTCAGACTTCCCCCTTCTGGCTGCAGAACTTTCAATTCTTTTACGGTAAGAAAACTGGTTCCCATCATTTATTCTTACCCGGGATTGAATTGGAGTAGCTTGTACAATACCGTATGCTGGGAAATGAGTTAGATGACTTTGATTAAACAGGAGATCAAGAAGCTTCTCAATAATCCTGGAATCGGTTTTTTGAATCTCTCCGGAAATACTATTTAACTCATCAGCCAAAGCCCCGAGAATCATCCCAACGACAGGATCAAATGAATTAATATCCTGACTGTCAGGATACCCCCAAAGCCTGGATGCGTTTTGTATCATCCTTCTTTTAATACTGTCTGTTGATTCAATAGGCATATTTTATGTGCTTATTTTGTCTTCTTTTAATTTATTTCAATTTCTCTAATATGAAAGAGGACCAATAAAAAACATTTCCTGATGCTCAAGAGGCTCATTGGTCTCATCAATCATCCCTTTAACAACCAGTCGAATCCTGGTTTTAATCCTCTTATTTCTAACCATGGTGGTTATCTCAACCTGCTCAATTTGTAGGTCAACTCTTACATTTGTAATCCTTTTCTCATTTTTTCTGATTGAATCTCGAATCGACTTCTTCAAATCTTCTTTGAAAGAATGTGGATTATAAATATTCTCAAAATCATACTGCCAGATATCACAACCAAACTTTGGGTCATGTCTTACTTCCTCATATTCTGTAGTGGTTATTAAATGGATAATATTGTGAATGGATTTTTTAACATCAATATGATCAAGAGAATCCTTTCTTTTTAATCCTTTGAAATCTATTGGTATATTTAAATAAGAGCTGAACACTATAAATTTATTATTATACGATAAAGATTAATCAGCAAGAAAACTCCTTTTTGGCTTATCCTCCTTAACAAAAATGCTGGTTTCTTTCTTCTTACCAATGTATGCCAGTGATTCTAATTTTGAAAATAATGAACTCATTATCTGAATAAATTCGCTGAACTGCTCAATGCTGTTTAGTATCTCATTATGGTTATACTCGAAATTAATGCAATAAACTAAAAGCTTCTCAAAGTCACCCTGCTTTAATTCCGACCAATTCGTGAAATAATTAAGTAATTCTTCTTTATTGGCAGAAGCAGCCGAATAAATTGTATTTCTCATTACTCGGGCAAAACCGGCGATAGTCTCAAAAAGAAAAACCGGTGGTTGATCAGGAAGAGTCCATCTGAGCTTAAGGTTTTGAGCAGAAATGTATTGCAACAGATTCCCCGACAAAAAATTAACCGAGGTGGCAAGACTTGTATCCTGTTTCTTTTCATTAATCTTTTTTAGTATACTTAATAGATCAAGTTCATTCTGATTGAAGAATTTTTCAGCCAATGAATAAAAATCCATCAACTGGTTATGTGACCTGATCGCCATACATGGGGGAATATAATTATCCAAAACTTCCTGCTTATCCTGGCCAAGAATTAGTTTGCCAATAAAAACCGAATCAGGATTGATAGCATCTTTTTCAGACTGTGCCACAGGTATAACACTAAGCTTGTATTTTGGTAGTGAATCAGGGTATCTGGGAGGATCTTCAGAGCCATCAAGCTCTCCACCTGCTGCTCGATTAAAAACATCAACACTAAGAAGAATATAATACTCTGTCAATTCACCACCCTGGATCATTTCAAGCTCCCTGCTCAAATCAACAGAGAAGGTAGGATATCTGTGATCTTCAAGGATTTCTATCCTTGAGCCATTTGGACTGACTGCTCTGCATTGGTTTATCTCAACCTTGAGAAATCTTTGGTTATCCATCTTAAAGACTGCCTTGAAAGAAACGACCTTTTCCCCTGGCCATATTGGGATAAGACCATAATTTAAGCTACTTAAGCCTAAACCAGCAACATCCCGTAATTTATCGTCACAAGCTTGATCCTGTTGAATGAAGTGATCTTTACTAATCTTCATTCCATTCATCCAGTTGACATTGAAGTATTTTAAGTATGATGGCATAATGATTTATTTAACTAGCTGATTTTTATTAATTCAAAGTCGTATTATAATCTAAAAAAGCAATAGAATCAGTATCATCCTCCGACAAGGTGAATCCATTGCTACCAATAGCAGGCAAGATATTTGTTCTTACCTCCAGTTCCATGGGTAAAAAGTAACTATAAAGACTATCCAGCAAATTACTGAGCCAGCCACCCCCAATATAATGTTTAATCTCAAAAGTGCATATGGGCCCTATTGTCACCTCAGCCAAGCTCCTGGAAACCTCAGGCACACCACCGCTTATCATGTCCACCCCGAGCATGCTCTCACCTAAGCCTCCTCCAGAATTTGAAGATATGTCAAACATATCATATTCTAAAACTGAGGCACGCAAATCAATCCTGATCTTTTCTTTTAAAACATATTCAAAGGCCTGTTCTGTTAGGTCCATATGACCAATTATCTTATACGCCATAGGAATGAGCCGAACCAATCTGTCTGTATACTCTAATGGAATATTTCTATTAATATTCCAGAAATCAGGAACAACACCCTGCAGCATTCTGGTATTCATCCTCTTAAATATTGAATTTTCCTTGGCTGCAAGATTAGCAAGCTGAAGAAAAACCTGGCTCTCGAAGGGAAGAAAGAACGATCTGGCTTCTTTCTCCTCAGCCTTTAATTTCATTGAATCTCTGGCCATCTCTTCACCGCTCACAAAA
>CAYUNU010000375.1:0-4202 GCA_964446195.1 uncultured Porphyromonadaceae bacterium
CTGAAGGATATCAGGGAGGTACAGGTGAATATGCAACCTCTGCTCCTGAAGTGAGGGCGTTAGCCGAGTTTTTTACAAATAATCCTAATATTCTGATGGCACAGTTCTATCACACATCAGGAGGCTTTACCTACAGGCCTATGGGCTCTTCATCGGACAATTCCATGCACCCTAAAGATGTTGCTGTTTATGATTATGTGATGGGCAAAAAGTATTTGGAACTGATGGGCACTGAAGTGCCTAAAGCCTGGCAATATCCGGATTCATTAGATGTGTACCGTAAGGAACTTGAAAAAGAAGGAAAAAACAAGTATGCTCTTCGAAGAGGGTATGAAATGCCAAGAGAATGGGTTGTTAGTTATAACGAAGAAAGCGATAAGGGCTATGGTTATGGATTGCAGGCCGACTGGGCCTATCAGCAGATGGGGATTTATTCTATAACTACTGAGTTATGGAACTACAGGAAAGATCTGCCCGGATATACCTTTGAGGGTAAAAATGCCAATACCGAGTTTCAAAGAGCTGCTTTAAAATATCAGGAAGAAAAATTTGACGGAAAGTTGTTTGTTGATTGGAAGGCTTATAAACACCCTGAGTTAGGGAATGGCGAAATAGGTGGTTGGAGAGCCCAATATGGGAGTAATAATGCTTTTCCTGGCGAGTCCTTATTGAAAATTTGTGAAACACACTGGCAGTATTCCAAATGGAGGGCAGGTCTGTTGCCCCGAATTGGAATTACGGAAGCCACTGGTAAAGTCTTACAAAAAGTTGGACCCTATCGTATCGTTGAAGTGACTGCTAAGATTGAGAATACGGGGAAACTGGCTACTCATCTTGGCAGGGGTGACCGACTTAACCGAAATCGGCAAGATGTTGTTTGGCTTACGGGTGATAGGGACTATGTGACATTTATACAAGGAGCTGCATTCCAGAAAATTGGCGTATTGGATGGAACTATGGATGTGCCTACCCAAAAGAAAGGAAAGAATAAAGCCGAGGTAAAATGGCTTGTAAAGCTAAAGGGTAACTCGCCCTTGAAAATCGTTGCCACCTCCCAAAAAGGCGGTACTGCAGTTAAACAAGTTGAAATTAATTAAGGGAGGAGCTGATCATGAAAAATAGATATAAAATTTTAGCAATTATACTGGTATTTGTTTTAGGTATGATGTCGAACCAAATAGTGGCACAAAGCAAATTACAGGAGTCCCCTGGCGGCTATCATGGAGAGATGGATTTTCCGGTAAGCTGGAAAAGGTATTACTCTTATTCTGAGTGGACGCAGATGATGAAGGATATGGCTAAGAAATATCCTGATCTAGCTTCTGTAGAAAGCATTGGGAAGAGCCGGATGGGCAGAGATCAGTATCTGCTTACTATTACAAATAAGAAGACAGGTGATCACAATGACAAGACTGCAATGTGGGTTGATGGTGCTGTTCATGGAAATGAGGTTAATGGCATAATGTGTGGCTTGTATTTATCGTGGTATCTATTAACCAGAAACGATTATGATGAATATGTTCATAATTTACTGGATAAATACACTTTTTATATTTTGCCGGGATTAAATGTTGATGCGAATGCATCTTTTACAGACTATCCCAATACTGCTAATAATCCCCGGGAGCCTTACCGTCCTGAAGACAATGACGGTGATGGTTTATATGATGAAGATCAGACAGAAGATGTTGACGGTGATGGCCAACTATCATATATGTATGTTGAAGATCCTAAGGGTAGTTTGAAGCTTTCTGTTGATAAGAGACGTTTTGTTTCTATTGGGGATGAAACTGATTTCCCTGGAAAAAGGTTTATCAGAATTGGCTCTGAGGGTTTTGATAATGATGGTGATGGCATGATAAATGAGGACGACATTGGAGGGCCTGATCCTAACAGAAATTACCCATATGGATGGCTTCTTTCAGCCGGAGATCCTTATCCAATGTCAGAGCCTTGTACGAGGAATGCTTATGATTTCCAATTAGCTCATCCTAATATTTTTGCAAGTTTTCATTATCATAACACAGGCCGCTTGATAATGTTTCAGGCTCCTCAGCCTGTTAAAAGGACTGCATCACAGTCGAGTCAGGCTACTGGACCTTATGGGACTGGAAGATCTTCGGGTATGTCAGCCGAGGATAGGCTCAAAGAGTTGAGAAAGGAAAACAAGTATGCTCAATATTTTGACCGTCAGGTTCCTCGTGAATTTCAGCATGACATGGATGTTCAAACACAAATTGTTACTGTTGGTGCAAGAATTCTCAAGAATTATCGGCCAACGATGGCCGGATTAAGTGGCCAGGCGCCTGCTTCTTCTTATCACATGCTTGGTGCCTATTCCTACCTGATTGAACTTTGGGGTTCACCGGCTTTTGATGCGGATGTGGATGGAGATGGCAGAGTTTCTTCTGAGGAGAATATGGATTGGATAGATATTGAGTTAACCGGCGAAGGCTGGATTACTCCTCATGAGGTTGAACATCCTGATTTAGGAAAAGTATGGATCGGAGGTTCAGCAAAGAAGCATATTGGCCGGACGCCTCCAGCCCGTTATATTGAACAGGAGACTCTTAAAAATTCGCAATTCGTCATGTATTGTGCCAGTCAGTTTCCAAAGGTTGAAGTTGGTGATATTGATTTTACCGACTTGGGTGATGGTTTGTTCTGGGTGGATGTGACGGTTAAAAATGATCATACTTATCCTACTGCCTCTGATCAGAGTAAAAAGCTGAAAAGAGTGGGGCAAGACAAAATTTTATTTAATACATCTAATAATATTGAACTGATCCCGATGGATTCCAAACTACCTGTTATTGATCCTCTTAGTGGAGGAGGGAGAGGTATGTATAGCTCCGGAGGTCGATCAGGCACTTCCGGAGTACAACCTGCAGCCGGTAAGGAGATCCATACTTGGATAAATGGAAACAGCTCTCTTACTTACAGATATCTTGTGAACAAAAAAGGAGGTAAAGGATGGATTGAAGTGGAGCTGGTCTCAGAGAGGGGAGGGAAGGATCTTAAGAGGGTGGAATGGTAAATCTGTTGAGTTGTTGAGTTGTTGAATTGTTGAATTGTTGAGTTGTTGGCCGTTATTTTATTTTAAGATTTTGTTTGTCGGAGTTAAAATCAAGTCCGTCTTCAGCATATTCAAGAGTAGAGCTGATAGATGCCATTGCTGCAACACCATCCTTGTTATTCCGGATCAGTACTTCATGGCTGCGGTCGAGTCAACTATATAACTGTCAAATGCTCCTGCTGGAGCTGATCACAGCGCCATTCCTTTTTCAGTCCAATTTAATCCATCAATAGAACTAGCATACCAAATCGTACCATAATATAAAAAAAAGGCCACCCTGCCAGGTGACCTTTTTTACCCTAATCAATTGTTTCTATTGTACGTAATCGTAATCCATAATATAGGCATCGCTCCAATGAGTGATGTCCATATCAACTAATGTATCATAAATCATGCCGTTAGCACCGAATAGTAATGATTTTGCATCATAACCCAGAACTCTTAAATAAGCAGCAAGATTGGCACTTGTTTGGCCAGTGTAGCAATAAACCACAACGGCTTTGTCGGCTGGTAATGTTTTCAGGTCAGCAGTGATACTCATTGAAGCTTTAGGAGTATATTGCATTGCACCAGGGATATGACCTGGGCTGGTGTAATGAGCATCTGACCAATAGTTAGCTACATAGTAATTAGCTGGAGTAGCAAATACATCAGCAGCACCAATTTTAGCAGGAGTAAAACCTTCAGCTAAAACGGCATTAACTCTTGCTTCAAGAATCTCCTGACCAGTTTCGAAACCAGTGCTCAGAACAGGAAGTTCACCTTCTGCGCCTTTAGCGGTAGCATCAGATGTGAATTGTGTAGCATATGTGTTAGCAATGTTTCCTTTCCAGCTACCTGCAAAATCAGCATTCCATGAGCACATTCCCCATTTCATTGAATACACTTTCTCATAACCACTAATTCTTAGCAGGCAAGTAGCCCATGCGGCTGTTTGTCCTGAATAGCAAACAATTGCTACTTTAGTGTAAGGAGTTAAATCAACACCTTCGATGTGAGTAAGAACATCAGCGGCGGCAACATTAACTGCATTTGCAATGTGTCCTGTAGCGAAATCAGCAGCGGCACGGATATCCATGATATAAACCTGACCAGTTTGGTTCAGAGTATTTACATCAGTAGCAGT
>CAYUNU010000376.1:0-4176 GCA_964446195.1 uncultured Porphyromonadaceae bacterium
GTCCATCAGTTCAAGGTTATTTCAGTAGATAAAAACTCCGGGGAAATACTTTGGGAAAAAACAGTTAAAGAAGAACTACCTCAGGAGAAAACACATGGGCTTGGAAGTTGGGCATCTAATTCTCCGGTCACTGATGGAAAACATATCTACGCATATTTTGGGTCGAGAGGCCTATTCTGTCTGGATTTTAAAGGCAATATACTCTGGGAACGTGATTGGGGGCAAATGGAAAAACACATGAGCTTTGGCGAAGGCAGCTCTCCAGCCTTGTATAAGGACCGAATCGTTGTTTTATGGGATCATAACGGTCAATCATTTATTGTTGCCCTTGACACCAAAACAGGTGAAGAGATTTGGAAAGTAGATCGTGATGAAGGCACTTCATGGTCATCACCCCTAATTGTCGTGGTCAATGGTAAGCCACAAGTCATAACCAGCGCCACAAAAAAAGTCAGAAGCTATGATCTTGAAAGCGGAGAAATCATTTGGGAAGGCACGGGCATGACATCCAACGTGATACCTAATCCCATATTCGAAAATGGCATCCTTTATGTTATGAGCGGATACAGAGGAACAGCCCTCCAAGCCATAGATCTGGCCAGAGCAAAGGGAGATATTACCGGAGCTGATGTCATATTATGGGAATATAATGAGAACACACCATACACTCCTTGCCCGGTACTAATGGATGGATATTTATATTTTATGAAAGCGAATAATGGCTTCCTTACTTGCCTTGATGCCACAACAGGAGAAGTTAAGTACAGTAGCGAAAAAGTTGAAGAAATAAGCAGCATTTTTTCTTCCCCAACAGGAGCGAATGGCAAGATATATATTGCTGGCACAGAAAATGTTAGTGTTGTTAAAGCTGGGCCAACTTATGAACTTCTATCTACAAACACCCTGGACGACACATTCCATGCCAGTCCGGTTATCATAGGAAATGATTTGTTTTTAAGAGGTTTTAAGTCGCTCTATTGTTTTTCCGAGGATCAATAAATACCTACATTTTGTAGCGACCTATTTGTCGCCGGATAATTTATCCTGATAAGCTTTTAGGTCCTTCCATAGTCCTTCGGAAGCAAGCTTAGCCTGATAGGGCCAGGATCTGGGATCGTGCACACGGTAGGCGCTCCCACCCTTTCTTATTAGAATCGAGCGTATTTCATCCGGGCTTGCCATTGAAAGTTTCACCCAGGTATCAAGGCCCTCTTTCTTAAGTATCTCTTCAATTTTGGGCCCAATCCCCTCAATAATTTTCAAATTGTAAGAGGCGCCACTCTTTTGCGAGGCTATTTTATTGGATAAGTGCTTAGTCTCTGCAACAGGGGTTTCCTTTCTAACTTCTTCCAATGCTTTCATCAAATCTTTTGTTCTCTTGCTCAACTCATCCTTCTCCTCAATAAATGCAGAACGCTCTGTTTCCAAATCGCCTATCCGCTTATCCAACTTATATTGTGTTTCATTGGCCAGGGTTTTAATCTTAATGCGTTCATTTTTCAAATCCACAATTTGTTCTTCCAAATCAACAAGAGCTTTCTTTTTTTGAATAATGCCAAAAACATATCCGATTAGTATTCCCAAAACTGCCGTACCCACTAATACGATGATTATAAATACAAGATCTACAGCTAAATCACTCATGACATTATAAATTTCTGATAGAGATTTCTACACGTCGGTTTTTTGCTCTTCCCTGTGCACTTGCATCGGATGCAAGCGGAGAGCTGTTGCCCAGGCTCTTTGAAGTAATATGGGATATTGGTATGCCAGCATCAACAAGAGCTCCCTTCATAAAAACTGCACGCCGATAACTGGCAAACATTAAGCCTTCCGGCGTACCTATAGAATCTGAATGTCCGCTCACATAAACAGCCTTCCCTGGTTCATTCTTAATATAAATACGCAGCATATCAATAAAAACAGAATCTTCCTCTGTAAGCTCATTTTCGTACTTGGCATAAGCAAAGTAGATAATCCTGGTGGGATTATTTTCAAAATATTCTCTGGCAATAGTTATTGAATCTATTACAGTAATTGCTTCAGCGGCTGGTATGGGATCTGAGGCAATATCACTTAATCCTGTAACTTCTTCTTCAGCACTTTCCTCCACTATTGGTAAAGCCGCTTCTTTATCACTCACAACTGCATCGACTGGCACAATTTTATCCCGACTGCAATGATCATTAACTATACATAAATAGTAATAACTCGATCCTCCCATCCAGAGAAAAAGCAATACGCATAGCAAATAGAGTATTCCTTTCATTTCAGGTTTTTTTATAAACTTATGAAAAAAAATCGTATTTTGATTTAGTTTTAAATCGACTTAAAAATACTTCTGATGATTATACTTTCAATTTCCGAATGGTGGCCATCACTAGGTGCACTCGAAAAGATTTATTGGATTGTAGCTATTCCATTTTCAGTATTATTTATCCTCCAAACAATAATGACATTGTTCATGGGGGATGTTAGTGATGTTGATTCTGGCGGTGATGTTGACGCCAGCATTGAGGGCGACCATGGCATTGATTTCCAGTTCCTTTCGTTGAAAAACCTGGTAGCTTTTTTCACAATCTTTGGTTGGTCGGGTATAGCATGCATCAATTCCGGGCTTAGCGTTCCCCTCACCATAATAATTTCCATGGCCTCAGGTTTATTAATGATGGTAATTATGGCTGCCTTAATGTATTTCATGTTTAAACTAACTGATGATGGAAGTTTAAAACTTATAAATGCAAACGGCAAAATCGGTACTGTTTATCTAACTATACCTCCCAAAAGATCAGGAATGGGTAAAGTTCAGATTTCTGTTCAGGGCTTAAGAACCCTGGATGCCATGACCGACAATGATGAAGAGCTCAAAACAGGAGCCATAATCGAGGTAACAGAGATATTCAATAATGAGATTTTAATAGTTAAACCTTCCGCAAAATAATTCAAAATTTAAACTAAAATGGGACAGTACACACTTATCGGGCTTGCTGTTGTAGCGCTCTTTGTTTTTATCCTGATTATATCCTTCTTCCGGAGGTATAAAAGATGTCCTTCCGACCGTATTCTTGTTGTTTATGGTAAAGTGGGCAAAGGTATCGAGGCTGAATCACGATCCGCCAAATGTATTCATGGAGGAGCTGCTTTTATATGGCCAATAATTCAAGACTACTCCTTTCTGGATCTGACTCCTCTTTCTATTGAGATCAATCTGACCAGTGCTCTTAGTAAGCAAAATATCAGGGTTGATGTTCCTTCCAGATTCACCGTAGGTATCTCAACTGAGCCTGGCGTTATGACCAATGCAGCAGAAAGATTACTGGGTTTATCTCAGCAAGATATCAGCAACCTGGCTAAGGATATCATTTTCGGACAGTTAAGGCTGGTAGTTGCAACAATGGATATTGAGGAGATTAACAGTAACAGGGACAAATTCCTTGCAGCTGTTTCCTCCAATGTTGAAGCTGAATTGAAGAAAATCGGGCTGAAACTTATTAACGTTAACGTTACTGATATCAATGATGAATCAGGGTATATCGAAGCTTTAGGTAAGGAAGCTGCTGCCAAGGCAATTAATGACGCCAAGAAGAGCGTAGCAGAAAAGAATCGGGACGGCTCCATTGGTCAGGCTCAGGCACACCAAATTGAGAGGATCCAGGTCGCTGAGGCTAATGCCTCTGCTGTTGAAGGGGAAAACACGGCGAAAATAACCATTGCTAATTCAGATGCAACAAGAAGGGAAAAGGAGGCTGAGGCTGAACGAAAAGCTGTAGCTGCTGAAAAAGTTACGCAGGCTAAAGCTCTTGAAGAAGCTTATGCTGCTGAAAAAGATGCTGAAAAAGCCAGAGCTGAAAGGGATAGAGCAACGCAAAATGCTAACGTCGTAATCCCTGCCATGATCGACAAGGAGAAAGTTGAAATAAATGCTGAGGCAATAGCCGAACAAACACGGAGACATGCAAAAGGAGAAGCAGATGCAATTTTCATGAAGATGGATGCCGAAGCGAAGGGTATATACGAAATCCTAAGCAAGGAAGCCAGTGGTTTCGAGAAGCTTGTGGATGCAGCCAATGAGGATGCTTCAGCAGCCGTAATGCTTATGATTGCAGATAAACTTCCTGAGCTGGTAAAAACACAGGTCGAAGCTATTAAGAACCTTAAGATCGACAAGATTACCGT
>CAYUNU010000377.1:0-4174 GCA_964446195.1 uncultured Porphyromonadaceae bacterium
GGGATCGAGGAAGGGGATCGGAAAACCTGTTGATCCGGAGATTCGGGAAGCGGAGACTGGTAGGGACGTATAATTGCGTCAGATCGAAGATATTTCCATAATTTCCTATAGATCATTGGGGACGTAGCATGCTACGTCCCTACCATATTGATGGTTTTTAAAACAGTCCAAATTGTATTACCCAATAGAGATGCAATTATGCGTTTCTGCCACATTTCTCATAATTATTTTCCATTTACCCCACAAAAATGCATCTAGTAATTAAAGATTAATAGTGGGCATATAACAATTTTGTTACTTTTGTTATAAAATCAAAGGAATTATTGAGGATTATTGAATCACATGGATGGAGAGTTTGTCGAATAAAAGGCAGCCATTTTATATTAAAACATCCAAATCGAGATGGTATTTTAGTAATTCCCAACCATGGAAGTAAAACAATTGGAAGGGGTTTAGTAAGTAAAATCTTTAAGCAAGCTGGAGTGGAATGGAAAAAGTAACAGTAATACTGGAACAAACAGATACCGGCTTTTCAGCTTATCTCCCGGATCTGCCTATTACCTGTACAACGGGTGCTGATTTAAATGAGGTTGAGGTTAATATGCATGAGGCTCTTGAATTGCATCTGGAGGGCTTGAAATTGGAAAACCAACCCATCCCTTCATGCTTTGAAGGTAGTTTTGCTTTCGATTATCGCATGGATATCAGTGATTTTTTTAGCCTTTTTGCTCCTATTAAACAAACAGTTGTTGCATTAAAAGCAGGCATTAACCCCAGCCTTCTTCGGCAGTATGCCAGAGGAATTAAACATCCCAGCCTGGAACAGGCTAAAAAAATAGAAACAGCTATTCATCAATTAGGGCGGGAGCTTCTCAAAATAAGGCTGGTGTAAATTTTTTCCCTACCTTAGTTTTCCATTTTCGAAAATAAAACCTTATCGATATGAAGAGCGACAATTTCAGCGTTCGTGATATGCCTAGAAGGAAATTCCTGGAGCTAAGTTTCAAAGGAGGCCTGATGGTGGCCGCCACTCCGGCAATACTATCAAGTTTTGTGTCCTGCAGTGGTGATCCTACTGCTTCCGCAGCCAGTCTGGATATGGACTACTCAACTCTTAATAAGATCATTGCCAGGGCTTTGAAGAATGGTGGTGATTTTGCTGATGTATATTTAGAGAACAGGGTATCCCGACAAATAAACATGGAGGAATCGAAGTTCAAAAGCGGCCTCTATGGCATTAGTCAGGGAGCCGGTGTAAGGGTAGTATCAGGAAATAAAACCGGATATGCTTATACGGATGAGATTACTGAGGAAAAGCTACTGAGGGCTGCTGAGGTAGCTTCTTATGTTGCTAAAAATGGGATTATTACTACCCCGGTGAATATCAGTGAGGCAAAGCGGGATTCTTTTGTTTCTGTGAAGATGCCACTTCTTGACGTTGCTGATCAGGAGAGGATAGAGGTTATGAAGAGGGCCGACCAGGCTGCGATGGATTATGATCCAAGAATCAAGATGGCTCTGGTTAACCATTATGATGAGGTTAGGAGCCGGGTTATTGCAAATTCTGAGGGAATTTACCTTAGGGATGAGCTGCCACTGCTGTTTTTCATTGTCCAAACAATGAGTGATGATGGAAATGCCAGGCATATGTCGCGCGAACGACTGAGTAAGCATTCAGGATTTGAGATGTTTGACATGACCAGTCCGGAGGAGGTTGCACAGAGAGCGGCACGGGAAGCTATCGCCATGCTGGATGCTGAAGAAGCTCCGGCCGGGATTATGGATGTTGTGATGCAAAATGGCTGGGGAGGAGTTCTTGTTCATGAGGCTGTTGGACATCCATTGGAAGCTGATAATATCTCTAAGGGGATTGGAGCATTCACAGGTAAACTCGGACAAAAAGTAGCCAGCGACTGTTTCACTATGGTTGATGATGGTACTCTTCCAAATATGAGGGGAACAATCAATTATGATGATGAGGGTACGCAGGCACAGAGAAATGTATTGATTGAAAAGGGTGTACTTAAAGGTTACATGACAGATATCCTGAGTGCCAAACAGTTGGATATGAAGAGGACAGGAAATGGAAGAAGAGAATCATTCCGCTACCTTCCTATACCAAGGATGACCAATACTTTTATTGATAAGGGTGAGGATAATCCTGAGGATATCCTGGCTGACACTAAAAAAGGTATCTATGTTCAAAGCTTAAGTGGCGGCAGTGTTAACCCTGTAACGGGTGTCTTCAACTTCACCTGCCGGGAAGCTTATCTGATTGAGAAAGGCAAGAAAACCAAGCCTATTCGTGGAGCAACACTTATCGGATCATGTCTGGAAGTGATATCCAATATTGATGCTGTTGGGAATGATCTTGATTTCGGACCGGGAATATGTGGAAAAGGTCAGGCCGCAGAAGTATCTGCCGGTCAGCCAACGGTTAGAATTAAAGGGATCAATGTAGGGGGAAGCAAAGCCTAATCATTTTCAGAAAGGAGAAATCATCATGAATTATAAAGAACTAACAGAAAAACTGGTTGAAAAAGCCCTTAAGCTGGGAGCAAGCTCAGCAGAGGTTTACCTGGAAACAAGCCGCGACCTGTCTATCAGTGTTTTGAACGGTGAAGTTGAAACCATTGAAGAAGCTTCATCAGCTGGGGTGGGGTTCCGTGTACTGGTTGATGGAAGAATGGGCTTCAGTCATTGCAATGATCTGAGCGATCAATCACTGGAGAGTACAATAAAGCAGGCCGTTGAATTTGCTAAATTAACTACTCCTGATGAAAACAATGTATTACCCCAAAAATTGGCTACGGTATCAGTAGATGGACTGTATGATCCTAAAATCGCCGGAGTATCAATGGAGGAAAAAATCAGGATGGCTATTGAACTTGAAAAGATGGCCACTACTGATCCGCTAGTGACAAAAAGCTCAGGAAGCAGTTTTGGAGAAGGTGAATACGAGGTATTTATTGCCAACTCCAATGGTATATCTAACTCTTACAAATCATCAGGATGCTCTATTGGGGTGAGTGTGGTTGCGGAAAAAGGTGAGCAGAAAAACACAGGTGGAGAATATTGTTCCAGAAGATTTTTTGCCGATCTGGACCCTATTGATAAAATTGCAGAATCGGCATCAAATAAGGCAAAAGAACTGATTGATCCCAAGATGGTTGCCACCCAGAAAGCAAGTGTGATATTCGACAGCTCTGTTGCGGGTTCATTACTAGGCGGAATACTGGGAGCCATAAACGGCGAAAGAGTTAGTCAGGGAGCCAGCTTCCTGAAAAACTCTCTTAATCAGCAATTTGCATCAGAGCTACTAACTATTGTGGATGATGGCACCAGGCCTAAGGGATTGGGAAGTTCACCGTTTGATGGAGAAGGAGTTCCTACCCAAAAACGAGTGTTGGTTGAAAAGGGAGTACTTAAAAGCTTTGTTTATAACACTATTGCTGCAAAAAGAGCCGGAGCAGAAAGCACAGGAAACGCATCTCGCGGAGGATTTACCAGTCTGCCGGGCATAGGAAACCACAACCTTTATGTTGAAGCCGGAAAACATTCACCTGAGGATATCATTAAAAATACCAAACGTGGCATTCTCCTCAAAGGAGTGACAGGCTATGGCATCAATCCGGTTAATGGAAACTTCAGTGGAGGAGCCAGCGGTTTATGGATTGAAAACGGAAAGATAGTTCATCCGGTAAAAGGCTTAACCATCGCCGGAAGTGCAGAGGATATCCTGATGGCCATTGACATGCTAGGCAATGATGTTGACATGAATAAATCTTTCGCAGCACCAACGATCAGGATAGCTGAGATGCAGATTGGGGGGAAATAGGGAATTGGGGAAATGGGGAAATGGGGATTGTAGGGACGGGGCCTTGTTGAGCCTGCGAAATCCCGATGTTTCGGGATGCCCGTCCGTGATAGAACACCCGTAGGGACGGGGCCTTGTGCCCGTCCGTGATAGAACAGGTAGAATAGTAGATCAGGAAAAAAGTTCCTACGTATCGTTAAAATTCATTATTCTGCAATCATCGGTTTCAAAAGTATTATCGCCTGCATATATTAAGTAGCCTTTCTCACTTTGATTGAATGTACGTTTAAAGAATCGTATAGATTTTAGGGGATTTTATCAATCTTTTATTAATATTTCCATGATAGGCGGGCAATT
>CAYUNU010000378.1:0-4170 GCA_964446195.1 uncultured Porphyromonadaceae bacterium
GTATCATCACAGCCATTGAACATGGTGATCAAAACGCTGAAACGGAGCTTGTTGTGAAGGTGGGTAGCGTAAACGTTATAGTCACAAAAAAACGTAAGCCTTATCATAGGGAAAGTGATTTTACGCGACTGGGATTAAACCCAAGAGAAGCAGATATTGTGGTAGTTAAGATTGGCTATCTGGTCCCTGAGCTTTACAATATGAGAGCCGATTGGGTAATGGCTCAAACACCGGGTGGCGTTGATCAGGATCTGGAAAGACTAGGCCATAAGAGAATTATCAGGCCAATGTTCCCACTTGATCCCGACATGCCCGACCCTGATCTCACAGCTCGTTTAGTGCCCGTTTCAAAGTAAAATAATCACTGCAACACACGTATATCACAATGGAAAGAAGAAAATTCTTAAAACAAAATAGTTTATTAGTCGGTGGTTTAGTGGCTGCCCCTTCCATCGTTATTGGCTCATCGCCCAAATTTTCAATATTGGACTATGAAAGTAAAAGGCCTCCTGTAAACAAAAGGACCTTTGTGAGCTCGGAGGTTGAAAGAACAATAAGTGAAATAAAAGCCCGGATTGCCGATGAGGAACTAGCCTGGATGTTTGAGAACTGTTATCCCAACACTTTAGACACCACGGTTGATTATGAAGTAATCGACGGCAAACCCGACACCTTTGTTATTACCGGTGATATTGATGCTATGTGGCTCAGAGATTCCACAGCTCAGGTGTGGCCTTATATGCCCCTGATAAACAAAGAGGAGAAGCTGAAAAACCTGATCCACGGTCTGGTTAACCGACAAGTAAAATGCGTATTGAAAGATCCTTACGCCAATGCTTTTTACAAGGACCTGACTAAAGAATCTGACTGGGCGAGCGACAAGCCCTCTCCAATCCCGGGGGTTCATGAAAGAAAATGGGAAATCGACTCACTGTGTTATGTAGTCCGTCTTTCTCATCGATACTATGAGCTTACAGGCGACAAAGAAGTTTTTGATGCCGATTGGGATAAGGCAATGAGGCTCATTGTTAAGACATTGAGAACCGAGCAAAGAAAAGATGGCACTTCTCCCTATTCTTTTATCAGGAGAACCACAGCAATGATCGATGCTCCCCTATTTGGTGGCACAGGAAGACCGGCAAAGCCTAATGGTTTAATTTGCTCTATGTTCCGTCCTTCGGATGATGCAACTATGTACCCTTACCTGATCCCGTCAAATATTTTTGCCGTTCTTTCGCTTCGCCAACTAGCCGACATATATGGCAATGTACTGAATGACAACACTTTTGCCATGACATGCAATAACTTTGCCGATGAAGTGAACTCAGCTATCAGGAAATATGCAGTTTCTGAACATCTTGATTTTGGAGATATATACGCCTATGAGATCGACGGCTTTGGCAACAAAGTGTTTATGGATGATGCTAATGTTCCATCTCTTATGGCTCTTACCTACCTCGGTGCGCACAGCCCTAATGATAAGCTCTACAAGAACACCCGCACCTACCTTCTAAGTGATTCAAACCCTTACTATCTAAAGGGTAAAGCCGCTGAAGGACAAGCTAGTCCCCATACCGGGAAAGAAAAAATATGGCCGATGGGGATTATCCTCAGGGCAATGACATCAACCGATACGGAAGAAATCACGAAGTGTCTGGAAATGCTAAAGAACACTCATGCCGGAACAGGCTTCATGCACGAAGCTTTTCACAAGGATAATCCTGATGATTTTAACAGATCATGGTTTGCCTGGGCTAATACACTATTTGGGGAATTGATAATCAAGATTCAACAGGAACATCCGGAAATCCTGACTTCTTAGTATATTTATTTTTCTTAAGCTTTTGATCTATCTATCCTGATGTTATGAGAAAATCCTTACTCCTGATTCCCCTTTCCTTATTCTTCGTAAGTTGCGCTTCTTTAAAGAGTTACAACAGTCATCTGGGTAATAAAATTGCACCAAAAAAGATTATAGCCGATATCGATTACACCCATAAGAAACTTCAAAAACTGCATCCCGGACTTTATGGTTTTGTCGACAAAGAGGTATTAGACTACAAATTTGATAGTTTAAAAGCCACTATCATTGTACCATTGACCAGCAAAGAGTTATTCTTTAAACTTAGTCCGCTTGTAGCTGCAGTACGGCAGGGTCATACCAGACTTATCCCCCCAAGCAGAAAATATGGGATGAGCAAGAAATCAGATATTTTCGGTAAAGAATCAGCCCCTTTAACTCCTTTCAAATTTGAATTATTTGATAATCGCTATTTTCTTGTTGAGAACAATTCCTGTCGGGATGATATACCTGTTGGTGCAGCCTTAATAAGCTTAAACAATCAGGATCCAGTCAAAATAGCATCAGTATTCAGACCTACCTTCACGTCTGATGGTTTTAATAAAACTTATATCGATCGACGCATGAGCACCGGTTTGTCTGATTTCTATTATTATCAGGATGAACTGGCCGACAGCGTGTTAATGACCTTAAAAGTTAAGGATTCCACCTGGTCGACATTTGTTAAGCGTAAATATCCTGATAATCCAAGTGACACAGCACGATCCAAGGAATCCAGGAAGAAGCATAACTACCATGGCTATAATGAAACCTATGATGCATATAGCAAAGAGTTGAGTTTTCCCGATGCCGATAGCAGCATTGCTGTATTGACAATACGAGACTTCCAGGATGGTGATTATGTTGAGTTTTACAAAAATTGCTTCAATCAACTATCCTCTCTAAAGACTGAATCACTGATCATCGATATAAGAGATAACCATGGAGGAGCATTGTTTGATGCCTTTGAGCTTTTTAAATATCTGGCAGACACTAGTTTTGTGTTCATCGACAAAGCTGAAGTAGCTTCTGCAAACAGTTTGTTTCATCGGTCCTACTTCATTGAAGATGGAGGATCCTTAAATATCATGTTAGGACTATTCTATCCCTTTAATCTCTTAGCAATAGCTAAGCTCGTTTCCGGTCTCGAAGAAACAGACGAAGGGAAATACTACCTGCCTCTCATAGAATCCTACCCTAAAAAGCCCAATAAGGATAGTGGTTTTAAAGGAAACTTATACGTCATTATTAATGGAGGGACCTTCTCCGCATCATGCATTCTCAGCTCCAACATAAAAAATCTGGGTAAGGCTGTTTTTGTTGGTGAAGAAACCGGTGGGGCACAGAATGGCACAGTTGCCGGACAAATGGCTCTTCTCAAGCTGCCAAACTCTAAATTAAGACTGCGGTGTGGCTTAATGCAGGTCAACCCCGTACAACGAACAGGTTTACACGGTAGAGGTATTATGCCTGATATTGAAATTGTACCCAGCCTGCAGGATCGAATTGATGGTAAAGACCCTGAGATGAAATGGATATTGAATGATATTCAAAAATCTGCTACGGGAAAATAACCCACAGATCTTCACATAAAGCACAGTGCCACTAGGGACGTAGCATGCGACGTCCCTGGCATTTTATTTCATCTTTATTACAACTGCTTCCTGTTTGGCAAGTTCGCTTCTTAAAGATTTTGGAATGGATACCTGCCAAATGTCTCCTGATTTTTTAGCTTTTAGCTTTTTGCCACCATCCACAAGAGTGAATGAAGGCTTTACCGCAATATTGGTTTGGATCTCTAGCATTTCCGGCAAGGTAGTTTCCTCTTTGCCCGGCATGTACAATGCGTATACAACATCATCCCCCTTAGCTGTATAGGCTATTTTACCTACCTGATAAGGTTCAACTGGCTTAGTATCATAAATAGCCTCACCATTAGTTTTCATCCATTCGCCCATCTGTGCCAGATTTTTGTAAACTGCCGGCTCAAACTCTCCATTACCTTTTGGTCCGACTCCCAGCAGCAGGTTTCCACCTTTAGCAACTATACCGATAAAGAGCTGAACTAACTCTTTTGAAGACTTGTAGTTATCATTTGCTACCCATCCCCAGGCATGTCCCATAGTAATACAGCTTTCCCATGGCACAGGCAGGGGCTTCTCAGGAATCTTTTGCTCCGGTGTAAGGTAATTCTCATAATCACCTTCTACCCATCTATCAACAACCAACATGCCGGGATTAGCTTTCCTTGCCTTGTCGGCTATTGTTTTCATATCAAGATCCATGTCGTAGGGATATTTACAAAAATCAGAGCCCTTATCTGTAACGGC
>CAYUNU010000379.1:0-4167 GCA_964446195.1 uncultured Porphyromonadaceae bacterium
GACCATCAATTCAGGTTATGACAGAACCCAATTGTTTACGGGTATTTGGATTAACAAAAACAGATGGAACAATAAAACAATTAAAGACAAAATAAAAAATGGATTTACCAACCATCAGGGTGTGATTAGTTCATTCGAAAAATTTCTCCAATGGATGGAGAAACAGATACCATAAAACATCCTAATCAAGTATCTATTTGCTGCCTTTTCAATTGAGACTCCGAAAGAGTCTGGTGAAAACCCCGAAAATCTGAGTTTACCAAACGCTGGCAAATTAATTGGCATCGTCGAAAGATTTTTAGCTTTGGCCCTCATAATAATGGGACAGTATGAAGCTGTAGGATTAATTATTGCAGCAAAATCCATTTTGCGCTTTAGTGGTACACCTAAGCCTTATACAAATCAGACATACCTCGGTAATATTACTTAAAGCTTTCCCGCAACATCTTTGATTGCCAAATCCCCTTGAATTCTTTGTTCCTTGAGCGCTTTGATTAATGCCGCATAACCAACAATTTTTCCTGGTTCAGGAAGTTACCTGCCGCAAAAAACGGGTAATTATTTCATTATTTGCAAATAGCAGATATATCAGATCTTTTGATATTTAATCTTTTTCCGTTTACACTGAGTGTTTATTAACTTACCCAATGATTGCCTGGGTCATAAGAATAACACAAATCATCGTATGACATATCACTCATATTAACTAATTATGACACTATTTGAATTATATCTCACTCAAACACACAAAATATTCTACTGATTAATATTCAATTGGATTTGACTTGGCCGATTCTTTTGCTGGCTTGGGCCATACTTTTGTTTCGTAAGCTGTCTTTTCCCATAGTGCTTTAAGCTCTCCAAACATATCCGGATAACTACTAAAAAGATTATTGGTTTCAGTACGGTCGGTTTTCAGATTATACAATTCCCACATCGTTTCATCCTCAGGATTATCAGAAACCAACTTCCAATCTCCTTTCCTAATAGCCCCATGTCCTTCGTGCTCCCAAAAAATAAATTCATGCTCCACACCTTTTCCTCCTTCGATGTTTTTAACAAGACTAATTCCTCTCTTGGGAAGAATTGGGATTTCATTTCTCGTTTCAGGGTACTTTGCTCCGGCAACTTCCAGACAGGTGGCCATGATATCTATCAAATGCCCAGGTTTATCATCAATGGATCCAGGATTCATTACCCCGGATGGCCAATGAATGATTAAGGGAGTTGATATACCTCCTTCATATGTATATCTTTTGAATTTCCGAAAAGGAGTGTTGCTGCTTACTGTCCATATTCTTCCCTGACTGGTTCCTGCTCTTCCTGAAGATTTTCGCCAATCCTCGTAATTTTGTGAGGTGTTCTGCCCCCACTGCCATCCGTGATCTTTACCCATGGGTTCGGCCGAACAGCCATTGTCGGATAAAAAGAAAATCAGGGTGTTATCCAGCTCCCCTTTTTCTTTCAGATGATCAACTATACGGCCAATGTTCTCATCCATTATATCTATTTGGGCAGCATAAATAGCCCGCAAAAATTGCAAATCAGTTTTGACTGTATCGGGCAAACTTGCCCACTCCGGGGTATCTTGTTCTGGTAAGAGCCAATCAGGAGAAACCAAGCCCATCTCAATCATCTTCTTGAATTTTGTTTTTCGCAATTCTTCATAACCCGCTGAATATTTACCAAGATATTTTTCAATCACCTCATCATGGGCTTCTAGTGGCCAGTGAGGCGCATTGTAAGCCAGGTATTCAAAAAATGGCTTCCCTTCCTGAATAGCCTGATCAATGTGTTCTATAGCTTTCGAAGTAAATACATCGGTAGTGTACCATTCTTTTCCATTTGGCAGTGGCTCTACCTCTCCAGGATTAGCCGTGGCTGAGATAAGAACCTCACCGTTTTCATAAACCTCACAGGTTTTCAGCACTTTGAAGTAACTATCCACCCAGTTATGAATACAATATGATTTTTGGAACCCCCGGTTTTCCGGCCACGAACTTTTAACTGTGCCTGCGTGCCACTTGCCGGAAATACCTGTTGAGTAACCTGCATCTGCCAATACTTCGGGAATGGTGATACACGAATCATTTAAAATACCCAGATAACCAGGTCCGTTAGCAATATGCGTCATGTGCCCAATACCACATTCATGCGGGTAAAGTCCAGTCATCAGACTGGCACGAGTAGGACAACAGCGGGCACAATTATAAAACTGGGTAAAGCGAATTCCATTTTCTGCAAGAACATCCAAATTTGGTGTCGAAATTTCACCGCCATAACACGCAATATCCGAATAACCCATATCGTCGGCAAGAATAAGCAGGATATTGGGTTTTAATGAATTTAAATTATCCTGATTTTTCTTTGATGCGCATCCAATAAACAGGGACAAAATCAACAGAACAATAATGTTTTTTACAGTCATAAGACAAAAATTTCTTGAATCCTGAAAACGCAATAATCACTCAAAACCCAGCCTTTCAACCTATTGAATCAATATCCCGTTTCAGATAAACGGAATAATCCTTAATGCTTGGCTCATATTCTTCATTATTGAAAAGGGCCGAGGTTATCAAAAAATCGGCCGTTGCCCGGTTGCAAGCAGTAGGAACATTATACAAAACAGTCATTCTCAGCAAGGCTTTCACATCCACATCATGAGGCTGGTTAGTCATCGGATCCCAAAAGAAGATCATGTAATCGATCTTATTATCGGCTATCATAGCCCCCAGCTGCTGATCGCCACCAAGTGGACCGGATTTTAATCGATTGACTTTCCCCAGTACTTCGCTTACGAGTTTACCGGTAGTTCCCGTAGCATAAATAATGTGAGGAGCCAGTTTCGCTTCATTATGCAGCACCCATTCAACAAGGTCCTTTTTCCGATTGTCGTGGGCCACTAAGGCAATTGTTCTTTTCATCAGGAAAATAATTTTACTTTTTAATACCAAGCAATATTTGCAGCCTGAAAATAGCAAAAAATCAGAAGGCATCAGTCGTGCCGTGCAAAGTTATTAATACGCCGGCTATCCAAAATCCTTGCCAAGGGTCGGCTGCGCGAGGGCTTGTGGGAAATCCTTGCCAAGGGTCGGCTGCGCGAGGGCCTGTGGGAAATCCTTGCCAAGGGTCGGCTGCGCGAGGGCCTGTGGGAGGCAGTCCGACCCTTGGCTGCCCAACAACGAACTAGCCAAAACCAATTTCAATCAAATAAAAGAGCAACAGTTTTCATTGGCAGAAACATCTTACCACTATCTGGAAGTTTAATAAAACCAAAGATTGAGTAGAATTTTTCTGCATCAGCATCGATGGGATCAACTATTATCGCAAATGATGCTATTTTCTTCGATGCATCATAACAACGCTTTAAAGCATCCACCAACAACAACTTCCCCAATCCTTTACCCTGAAATCTGATGTCCAAAGCCAACCTGCCCAATAATGTTGTAGGTATTGAGACATAGTGCTTAGGGAGGCGTTTTCTAACACTTTCCGGTATTGCCTCAAGAGGAATGCCACTATTCGACAGAGTATAGTAGCCTTGAATCAGTGTAGAATCTTCACCAGTAAGGACAAAACATGCTGCTAGTTTTCTTCTTATATCCTGATTAGCACGTTTTTGGATGTAGCTATCGAGCGCTTCCTTTCCACACGAGAACTCTTTTTTCCTGTGGCTTGAAGAAAGATTTTGTGTAAAATAGTTCATTCAGACAGGCTTGCTTTATAATCCTGTGCTGCTTTGATCAAGTTTTCAACCGGCTTCGAAGGATTGAGGATTGCTTCGAGGAATATTTCGCTATCTCTCTGTGATGCCAAGATCCTTTCGTGATCTTTGATTATTTCCTTAGCCTTAGCTTGTGCAGTAGACATAACAAAATCAGTTAGACTACGATATCCACCGAGATGTGCCGCCCTCTCCATTATTTTTTTCAGTTCATCACTAATCCTTGCATCGAACCTTGAATTCTCTTTTCTCATTATTTGTTTTTCCATATTGTAATATCACAAATGTACTGCTTTTTTCCGTACAATATATTATTAATTTCAATCCTCTATTAAGTATAGATGCAAAAGAACAAGGTAAATGGAAAATTAGATATAAAAATATCAGCCCTTGCCAAGGGTCGGCTGCGCGAGGGCCTGTGGGAAATCCTTGCCAAGGGTCGG
>CAYUNU010000380.1:0-2596 GCA_964446195.1 uncultured Porphyromonadaceae bacterium
CTCTTCTGATAGTTTGAAACGGGCCTTCAAAAATCCTCCGGAAAGTTCTCATCCTGGGGTTTACTGGTATTTCATGGATGGTAATTTAAGCCGTGAGGGAATGACTAAAGACCTTGAGTCGATGAAGGAGGTTGGTATCAGTAACCTGATATTCCTTGAAGTAGGTATTGGTGTTCCCAGGGGACCTATAGATTTCATGACTGAAGAGTGGCAGGATCTTTATGTGCATGCTGTAAGGGAAGCTGAGAGGCTGGGCATTAAAATTTTGCTGGGAGCAGGACCGGGATGGTGTGGAAGCGGAGGACCATGGGTAAAACCGGAGGAGGCTATGAAGCATCTTGTTTTTAGTGAAACGGAGCTTACCGGTGGAAGAAGTATAAGCGTTCAACTGCCTTTGCCTGAGCAAAGAAGCACACGATGGCATAATCTGAAAGATCCTTACTATGAGGATATCAAAACATTTGCCATACCCTCTTCTGCCAGAGTTCTTATTATTGATATTAACGAAAAAGCTCTTTATGAGAGAGATCCTTATTCCTCCATGCCTAATGTTAAGCCTTACCTGCCATCTCTGGCTAAATATGCCGAAGAAGATGCAGATGAGCTTCTGCTAGGTGAGGATATTATCGATGTTTCTCAATATTTAAATCCTGATGGGCTCTTTGTTTGGAATGCACCACCGGGTGAATGGACTATTGTAAGAATGGGTATAAGGGTGACTGGTGCCAGTACCCGACCTTCGCCCGAGCCAGTAATCGGACTTGAGTCGGATAAGCTTAATTCACAGTCTTTTGAAAATCATTTGAAAAACTATACCGATATCTTGCTCGAAAGGACCTCACCACGCAAAGAAGGTGTTGGATGGACAGGTTTTCATATGGACAGTTGGGAGAGTGGAGCCCAGAACTGGACTGAAGGTATAGTTGATGAGTTCAAACAAAGGAGAGGCTATGATCCTGAGCCTTTTTTCCTAGCATATACAGGTCGAGCAATTAAAAGTATCGAGGTTACAGAGAGATTCCTATGGGATCTTCGTAAAACGTGCCAGGAGTTACTTTTAGAAAACCATGCAGAGTTTGCAAAAGCCTACGCACATAAAAACGGTTTAGAGCTCACCATTGAGCCTTATGATATGAATCCGGCTGGTGACCTGGATCTTGGTGCGGTGGCTGATGTTATTATGGCTGAGTTTTGGAGTGAAAACTATGGATATCCTACCTCTTACGCCGTTTTGGAAGCTACATCTATCTCTCACATCACTGGTCGACCAGTTGTTGGTGCTGAGGTTTTCACTGCAGGCAGCAAGGAGATGTGGCAGCAATACCCTTGGTCGATGAAAGATCAAAGCGACTGGGCTCTTGCCATGGGGGTTAATCGTTTCGTCTATCACACTTTTGCTCACAAGCCCCTTGGTGATGAATACAAACCTGGCATGACTATGGGTCCTTATGGAGTGCATTGGGATAGGGGCCAGACCTGGTGGCCCATGGTGGAGGCCTACCATAAATATATTAGTCGATGCTCTCATATGATGCAGCAGGGACAAGCCGTTTCTGATATTCTTTATCTTACCCCCGAAGGTGCTCCAATGGTTTATTCACCACCAACAGATGCTTTGGAAGAAAACGGTGAAATCCCGGATAAGAAAGGATACGGATTTGACGCTTGTTCTCCAAAGATGCTTATGGAAAGAGCTGAGGTTGAAAATGGCAAAATAGTATTTCCTGGTGCATCTTCGTATGAGTTGATGGTGTTACCAAATTTTGAGACAATGACGCCTGAACTCTTGGAAAAACTAACTTCTTTGGTTGAAGAAGGAGCCATAATAATCGGTGATCCTCCCCAAAAATCGCCTGGTTTAACGGATTATCCAAATTGTGATAAGCAGCTTAAAGAAATGGCTGAGAAGCTTTGGGGATCGCTGCAGATACCCGGAGAGATTATAGAAAGAAAATATGGAAAGGGAATTATATATTGGGGTGGGGATCTAAGTAAGACTACCGGAAAAAATATTTATCCTGATTATGAAAAAACGACTCAATTGCTTGGTGAGAAAGGAATTAGTGAGGACTTTAAATCGGCCAACAACACAATAAGATTTGGCCATCGCAATACCGGGGATAAGGATATCTATTTTGTTGCTAACAGAACAGATACTTTTCAGGCTACTGATTGCTCATTTCGTGCTGAAGGGGAGCCTGAGCTGTGGATTGGAACAGAGGGTGCTACAAGAAAAATTGTCAATTTTACTGTTATTGATGGGATAACAACTATTCCTATGGAGTTCTTCCCACATGAGAGCTTTTTTCTTAGCTTTTCCAAGGATAGGTCTGTTTCGACAAGAGGTAAATCAGGAGATGTTAATTTTCCGCACATGACAGACTATCAAACAATTACAGGATACTGGCAAGTTCTGTTCGATCACAGCATGGGCGGTCCGGAAGAAATTCGCTTTGATGAACTTACAGATTGGACCAAGCACGAATTGCGAGGTATAAAGTATTACTCAGGAATTGCCAGTTACAAGAAGACCCTTATCATCAACAAGTTGGAAAACCGGGAGTACTATATTGATCTTGGTGAGGTACATGATATT
>CAYUNU010000380.1:2606-4163 GCA_964446195.1 uncultured Porphyromonadaceae bacterium
GCTCAATGGGCAGGACGTTGGTGTTATTTGGTGTGCTCCCTGGAGGATAGACATTTCTGCTGCTCTGCAAGAAGGAGCCAACGAGCTTGAGATTGAAGTGGCTAATCGTTGGATCAATCGCTTGCTTGGTGATCAGCAAGAGCCGGATGCTGATGTCAGGACAGTTAAATTTGAAAATGGCTTGCTGGGAGGACAGGAGTTTACCACCGGGCGATACACTTTCACCCCTCCCTCTGCAATGGGGGCTTTCAGGTTCACTGAGCCCCTGTCATCGGGACTGCTCGGGCCAGTAAAAATCGTGGTAGTTAAAAACTAAACAAAAAAAGTTCTTAAAACGACAAACAAAGCTCTTCACCTGCTTATAATGATTATTGTTGCGTCCTTTTTCTTCTCATGTGGAGTGAGTAAGGAAAAGAATGAAGAGAAACCCAATATTTTATTCTTTCTGATTGATGATCAACGTAATGATGTATTGTCTTGCGCCGGTCATCCCATTGTAAAAACCCCAACGGTTGATCGTTTGGCTGACAGGGGCGTGAGGTTTACAAACGCTTTTGTTACCACTTCCATATGTGCCGCAAGTAGGGCTTCAATAATGACGGGATTATATGAATCAAAGCACAACTATACATTTGGTAAAGATCCTGTAAAAGAAGAATTTGCTAGTCATTCCTATCCATATTTGCTTAAGCAATCCGGGTACAGAACTGGATTTATTGGAAAATTTGGGTTTAAGGTGGAAAATCAGGATAAACTAATTGGAGAGATGTTTGATTATTACAGACCATCTCCGAGGAGTACGCCTCATTTTATCATACAGGAAGATGGTAGCAAGCGGCATTCGGCTGAGATTAAAGGAGATCAGGCTGTTGAATTTATCGAGAGTAATCCTGATGATCAGGTTTTTTGTCTCTCGGTGAGTTTTAATGCTGTTCATGCGGTTGATGGCAACCTAACTCCCGGTAATGATGGTCATTATCCTTATCCAAAAGCAGTTGCAAACATGTACGAGGGTGTTGAAATGCCAAAGCCCAGATTGTCTGATCCACAAATTTTTGAAAATCATCCTGATTTTTTAAAAAAATCCATGAACCGCGAGCGTTATTACTGGCGATGGGATACGGAAGAGAAGTACTAGACCTTTTTGAGAGCATATTTTCGGATGATCAGCGGGTATGATCAGGTTATGGGTAGGGTGATCGCTTCTCTTGAAGATAAGGGATTGGCGGATAAAACTGTGATTATTTATTCTGCTGATAATGGTTATTACATGGGCAATAGGGGTTTTGCCGGTAAGTGGACTCATTATGAGGAATCTCTGAGGGTGCCTATGATTATTTATGACCCACGTTTGCCTGAACGGAAGACAGGTAGAACACCTGAACAAATGGCTTTGAACATTGATATACCGGCTACTATTCTTGATATGGCTGGAATACCTCTACCTCAAATTTATCAGGGCGCCAGCCTAATGAATATTGTTGTCGATGGCAGATCAAAAGATTGGAGAGAAAGCTTTCTTTGTGCGCATGGAGATGGTCCGGCGTCATGATCTTG
>CAYUNU010000381.1:0-291 GCA_964446195.1 uncultured Porphyromonadaceae bacterium
GGGAGCCTCTCATAGTGAATTTGAATATATAACAGAACCTACCTTCCTGACTGGAGATCATGACTGGACCGAAATTAAGTATGAGTTTAACACTGGCAACCAGGATTGTTTGGTATTGGAATGTTTGCTTAACAGGGGAGGCAAAGCAACAGGACAAGTTTGGTTTGATAATCTATCTCTACGATTGCTGAGCTCTGAGAAAATATCTCCGTCTGTCACCATAATGATTAACGAAGAAAAAGAGATCATGCAGGATTATATCTATGGCCAATTCATTGAGCATTTAGGCAA
>CAYUNU010000381.1:354-4161 GCA_964446195.1 uncultured Porphyromonadaceae bacterium
CTATGCACCCAATGAAAATCTTTCTCCATGGAAAACGAAAGGAGGACAGGATCACCTGGTACTTAAAAAAGCGAACTCTTTTGTTGGAGACATAACTCCTGTGCTCATTTCCAAAAATGATTCACAAACAATTCTATTCCAGGATGGTCTGGGGATACATAATGGGATGAAATATTCTGGACGAATAGTTCTAAAATCCGATAGGGTTAAAGAGGTTAAAATTTCCTTACAATGGGGATCAGATGAAGCTCAGAAATCCAGTGTTACATTGGATCTAAAATCAGGCAAGTATGTAAGCTACCCAATAGCCTTTACCTCAAAGATGTATAATGAAAATGCCAGCTTTTCTATCGAGCCCATTGGTGAGGGTAACCTTTGGGTTGGAACAGTTTCTCTAATGCCAGACGATAACGTTGATGGATTCAGAAAGGATGTCTTAGGATTATTAAAAGAATTAAATTCTCCGGTTTACAGATGGCCTGGCGGAAATTTTGTAAGCGGTTACGATTGGAAAGATGGAATAGGTGATCCAGATAAAAGGCCTCCACGAAAAAATCCTGCATGGACTGGAGTTGAACATAATGATGTGGGGATGCACGAGTTTATAAGATTCTGTGAGCTTTTGAATACGGAAGCATACATTGCTGTTAATGCAGGCCAGGGTGGAGCGGAAGAAGCTAGAAAGCAAGTTGAATATTGCAATGGAGCTTCTGATACCCCAATGGGGAAATGGAGGGCTCAAAACGGACAAGAACAAGCCTGGCAAGTTAAATGGTGGTCTGTAGGGAATGAAATGTATGGTGGTTGGCAACTAGGTTTTATGGCCACTGAAGATTTTGTAGAAAAACACAATGCATTTGCACAGGCCATGCGCAGCGTTGATAAGGATATTATTTTAGTTGGTGTAGGAGATTTAGGTCCTTGGGACGAAATGATATTGGCAAATTGTGCTGATAACATGGAATTGATCAGTGAACATTTTTACCGTCAAGATTGGCATGGAGGAGGCTTAATGACCCACACTTCGCAAATTCCAATGGCAATCAAAGAAAAGGCTGATGGACATCGAAAGTACAGGAAGGATATACCCGGACTAGCGGAAAAAGATATCAGAATATGTTTGGATGAATGGAATTACTGGTACGGTCCTCATATTTATGGTGAACTGGGCACACGTTACTATATGCGTGATGCGCTGGGTATTGCAGCAGGAATCAATGAATTTTCACGCCAATCAGATATGATCTTTATGGCAAATTACGCCCAAACCGTTAATGTTATTGGGGCAATAAAAGCGAGCACAACAAATTCAATCATGGCCTCTACTGGGCAGGCTCTCAAAATGTACAGGAAACACTTTGGCTCCATACCTGTGGTGCTAAGCGGTGAAACCCGACCTCTGGATATCGCAGCAACATTGACCAAGGATCATCAATTCTTGACAGTATCGCTTGTAAATTCAACCTGGGAAAGTCACACAATTCCTCTGGATTTTGAAGGATCAAACAAACTTAAAGATGTAGAAGTTATTAAACTTCAGGGGAAAAGCGACATGGCCTACAATGTGCCAGGTCAGAAAGAAAATGTTTGGATAACAGAATCTGAGACAATAGAGTTCGACGGAACTGTTACTGTTAATCCGGCAGAAGCGGCAATTTTTCGATTTAAACTTAAGCCTTAATTTGAGGCCCTAAATCCTACGAAAGTTTAGACAGAGAGTTCGAAAGTATGTGGTTAGTAGAGGCTACACGTTTTATGGTGTAATATTTTGAAAATTAGTAAATTAGATGTATAAAACTAAATAGTCCGATTAATAGGGGCCATAATCAAAGAAGGAGAGTAGTCCTTCTCACCAATTCTGGTTAGTTTCATGCTGTGTGTCACTATTATTAAGTATTTACTATCTACCTGTCACTATTCTAGTCGTAGTCCTTTGTAAATCAATTTAATTTAGCGTAATTTGCACTGAATTATAATAATCGCACAACGTTATATTATAATATTCGCACGGCGCTGAATTATAAGAATAGCACCGTATCAAGTAAAAGGAAAAAACAGATGGCAACACCAGGAGAAAAATTGGCAGAATCCTTAGAGAAACTGAAAAAACTCCAGGATAATAGGGTTATAGGCATCAAAGCCAGTGATCTGTCCAGAGTGCATAGAGAACGGCTTGTTGAAAATGGCTTTATACGTGAAGTCATAAAGGGTTGGTATATATCTACGCCTCATGAAGAGCGACAAGGGGATAGTACTTTCTGGTATGCTTCATTTTGGGAATTCTGTGGGCAATTCCTAGAAGATCGTTATGGAGAGGACTACTGTATATCTGCGGAACAATCGTTAATGTTGCATGCTGGCAATAATACAGTACCAAAGCAACTGATAGTGAGAAGTCCTTTAGGAAATAATTTTAAAACAGAGTTTCTTTTTGGTACATCCATTTTTGTTATGAAATCACCTCTTCCGCACAAAGCAGAAATTGAAAAATGGAAGAGTCTGCGAATGCTCAGTTTACCTTCATCACTTGTACATTGTGCACCATCTTCATTTACTGGACAATCAACTGATGTACGTACAGCCCTCATGATGATCAGGGATGCTTCTGAATTACTTAACATACTCTTGGATGGAGGACATTCCAAAATTGCTGGAAGACTTGCCGGAGCCTATAGAAATCTTGGCCAAGATAAGATTGCAGATGATATTCTAAAGACTATGAAGTCTGCAGGGTATGATGTTAGAGAAAAAGATCCTTTCGAAGAACCGACAACAATTAAATTCAACTTTCATGAAAAATCACCTTATGTTCATCGCATAAAACTCATGTGGCATGAGATGAGGAGCATCATCATAGAAGTTTTTCCTGAAGCACAAGGCATTCCTTTAGATAAAGAAAAATTTCTAGAACATATAGAAGAACTCTATACTACTGATGCCTACCATTCTCTATCGATTGAAAAATATACAGTTACTCCAGCATTAATTGAACGTGTGCGATCAGGTGAATGGGATGTGGAAGGTAATGAGGAGGATAAAAAGCAAAAAGACGCCATGGCAGCTCGTGGATACTGGCAAGCTTTTAAGGCGGTAAAAAAGAGTATCCAAAAGATCCTGGATGGTAAGAATGCCGGCAAGGTGGCAGATGCTGAACATGGTGATTGGCACAGAGAGTTATTTAGTCCAAGTGTTACAGTGGGTTTATTAAAGCCGTCTGATTTAGCAGGATATCGAAACAACCAGGTTTATATCGGACAATCTAAACACACTCCTCTCAATAAGGATGCTATACGAGATACAATGCCATTACTATTCGAACTTTTGGAAGCTGAAAGACATTCTTGTGTGCGAGCAGTATTGGGCCATTTTATTTTTGTCTATATACATCCATACATGGATGGTAATGGACGAATGGGACGATTTCTTATGAATGCGATGTTGGCTTCCGGTGGATATCCATGGACAGTGATCCCAGTTGAAGAAAGAGATAATTACATGAATGCTTTAGAAAGAGCCAGCGTCGATCAGGATATAAAGCCATTTGCTCAATTTATTGCATGGTTGGTTGCTGCCGGACTTGATGGAAATCCTATTGCAAAATTGAACAAATAAGGAAGTAATTCAAAAACTTGAGACCTGTAACTATTTGGACTAAGCAAACTGTTCCTATTAGGCACATTCTCAACTAGAAAGGCAGGCTGATCTCCTTCAAAAAAACTAATCTTTCAGTTGCAAGAATTTTTCTTGAATTCTTTTAATTGAAACAGTACGAACACCGCACTCTTTAGCAATCGAAGGCCACAGGGT
>CAYUNU010000382.1:0-4157 GCA_964446195.1 uncultured Porphyromonadaceae bacterium
TGGGGTTGAAAAGGCTTATGACCGTTGTGAAAGAATTAGATTCAACCAGGCCGGTTACTGCTGGTATTACTCATATGCATTTGGCTAATGAGAGTGGCTTTGCCAGTTTGTTGGATGTTACAGGATATAATGGGGGGGGAGGATCGGCTTTTATGTATGAGAAGGATCATAAGACTTACCCTGAGAGAAAAATGTTGGCCACCGAGGTTCCTCATTCATTTCAGACTCGTGGTATTTACAGGACCAAATCGTGGTATAGGGGACAGAATCCACTCGGAGGGATATTCAAGGTTCCCGATCTTACTGAGGATGAAGTTTTTCCTGATGTTTCCAAGTTCTACAGCTCCTCTTATGATAATGCTATGGTACGTATTGGGGCTCAGGATTCGTGGCAGCGAACGCGTGATTTAGCGTTTATGGCAGGTGAGTTTAGATGGACAGGGTTTGATTATCTGGGAGAGACCATGTTTGGTTGGCCTGCTAAATTCTGGAATTTTGGCATCATTGATATGTGTGGTTTTCCAAAGGATACTTACTATTTCTATCAGAGTCAGTGGACCGAAGAGCCCATGGTACATATTCTTCCTCATTGGAATTGGGAAGGCAAGGAGGGTGTTGAAATTCCTGTTGTAGCCTATTCCAGTTGTGAGAGCGTAGAGTTATTCCTCAATGAGCACTCGCTTGGTGAGAAAGTTATGGGAGACAGTGTGGACTTAGTTTGGATGGTCCCTTATGAAGCAGGTGTTTTGAAAGCTGTGGGTAAAAATCAGGATAAAGTTTCTTGTGAAAAGATAATAGTTACGGCCGGAGCTCCTGCAAAAATTCAATTACTGGCAGACCGTAAAACGATCAAGGCTGATAATCAGGATGTAGTTCATTTTGAGGTGAATATTCTTGATGATCGGGATAATTTTGTGCCAACAGCATCCAACATGATTAATTTTTCAATCGAAGGGGAGGGGGTTATTATTGCGGTTGACAACGGGGATCCTTTATCTGAGCTAAGCTTTGCAGAAAAGTTCCGACCGGCTTTTAACGGAAAATGTCTGGTTATTGTTAAATCAACCGGGAAGTCTGGATCGCTTATGATTAAGGCTGAATCGGAAGGTCTCAGTGATAAGAACATCAGGATAGAAACAAAATAAAAGGCAGCTGAATAATCAACTGCCTTTTATTGGATTTCATTTATAATCCCCCTTTTACCTTCTGGAGGAAGAGGGAAGTGAATAGTTTAGCACCCCGCCTGCTGCCTTGAACTTCTGCTCCAGGACAGGAAGCTTATTATCATATAGATTAGCAATGATAGCTGGTTGGCCTTTGAAACTTTCTTTTGCCAGATTATATTGCTCCTTTTGGGCACCTGATATATTTACATGAGCACCTGAGGTTGCATATCCTGCAAACCGTAAGCTGCTAGATACAGATATCTTGGTACCAAAACCGCCACTGACAATCTTAGTAACAGCATCAACTTCTTTTTGAAGAGCATTAATATCGGCAATAAGGAAACCACCTTCAACAGGTAATCCTGATGTTGCGTTCTTCATAAAGCTCAGTCGCATATTCATGTCGCTCAACTTCATTCGTGCAGATGAAACTTCAGCACTAAGCTTTTCCAGTTCCATGGCAAAGTCGAATTTCTCCTGAAAGTTGGGAGTTCCAAGTGCGTTAGGTAATGCTTTAATTTTAAAAGTTTTTGGTTCAGCTAAGCGAGTAATTGCACCATCCATGTTTTTATCTATTGCCACCTTATAGGATCCTGGCACACACTCCAGACCTCTATTTGACAGGTAAGAGAAATCCCAGGTGATACTGCCGTAACCTTTTCTCAGTGGAGCTGTCATTTTCTTCATGATATTACCTTGCATATCATAAATAGTGAATAACAACTCAGGCTTAACTTCTTCCTTTTCGGCTCTTAGCTCGTCCTCGCTGGGATATGGATATTTCTCACCTGATTCCAAAGCGGCTTTTTGGGCCTTCATTCTTTTTGATTTAAGGCTTGTAAATCCATCTTTGATATAGTAGTCAATTTTTGTACCCGGTCGTGGATTATTTACTTGAAAATGCACAGCGCCCTGGCCGTTTAAATTACTTGCCGGGAAATACATCAGAGCCTCTTTTATATCAAAAATATGTGCATCTTCCTTGGTAACTTCCTCGCTAAGTTGTCGGAGTATTGAATAATTATCAAGTATATAAAAGCCTCTTCCGAAAGTAGCAACAGCGAGGTCGTTTTCACGTTTTTGAATAGTTAATTCCTTTACCTGAATTGGAGGTAGGCCATTCTTAAGTTGTATCCACTTCTCGCCTCCGTCTATAGTAGTCCATACACCCCATTCTGTTCCAATGAAGAGGATATTTGGATCCACGTGATCCTCCTGGATACAATAAACTGTTCCTGAGGGAAGGTTTGACGCGATTGAAGACCATGTTTCTCCTTTGTCGGTACTTTTAATCAAATATGGTGTAAAGTCGCTACTATTTTTCCTCCCGTCGAAGCATGCATATACGGTACTTTCGTCGTGCATAGATGGGGTGATATAATTTACGAAAGTCATTTCCGGAACACCTGTGAACGTGGTGTATTTGGTCCAGTTGGCTCCATCATCTTCAGTTCTCCAGATGAGGCCATCATCAGTTCCGACATACAGCATGCCTTTTTTTAGTGGTGATTCAGACAGGGCGAATATATTGCCGAATACTGAAGTTGACATATTTTTAGCAACTGCTTCAGGTGGCCACATTTTGCCCATCATTGGCAGATCATTTTGATCAATTCCGCGTGTCATATCGCCACTAATCTTCTTCCATGATCCGCCCATATCGGTGCTTTTAAACACATAATTTCCTCCGATATAGAGGGTTTTTGAATCGAAATTACTTAGCAGATATGGTGTATTCCAGTTCCATGTATATTCCTCGTCTTCTGTAGGTTGAGGTTGTATGCCAACACTGTTTCCTGTAGTTCTATCATATCTTCTGATGCCGCAGTATTGCGATTCGCAATAATGAATATCCGGGTTGTTAGGATCGGGGATAGAAAGATATCCATCACCACCGATAGTGTAAGTCCAATCGCCATTAACAATAGATCTACGGTGAGTTCTTGAGGGGCCCATCCAGGAGCCATTATCCTGAGCACCACCATAAACGTTATAGAAAGGGTACTCATTATCGGTTCTCACATGGTAGTACTGGGTGATCGGGAGGTTACTTTTAAACTGCCAGCTCTGAGCTCGGTCCCAGGTTTCATAAAGACCGCCATCGCAGCCCATGATGAAGTGTTTTGAATCTGCAGGGTCGATCCAAATTGCATGATTATCTACATGCTTGTCGCGTCCTTCAATGCTTATCCATGTTTTCCCTCCGTCATCAGAAAGGGCGGCACGGGTGTCCATAAGGACAACTGTATTCTCATTGCTTGGGTCGACATATAGTTCATTGTAGTACTGAGGGCTTCCGGAAACCTTATCTGATCTTTTCTGCCAGCTGGCTCCTCTATCAGTTGTTCTCCATGTGCCACCCGAATTACCAGGTAATTCAATAACTGCATATACAACATCGGGGTTAGATTGTGACATAGCGAGGCCGATACGTCCTACATCGCCTCCAGGCAGACCGCCTTTTAGTTTTCTCCAGGTTTTTCCTCCGTCGTCGGTATAATGAATTGCTGATTCCGGTCCACCGTTAATTTTTGAATACACACGACGTTCACGCTGATGGGATGCAGCAAACAGGATATCTGGGTTTCTCGGATCCATTTCCAGATCGGTGATACCTGTGTATTCACCAATTTGTAGAATGGCTTCCCATGTTTCCCCACCGTCGGTTGTTTTGTACAATCCTCTTTCACCTCCTGGTCCCCAGGCTTGTCCTTGGGCAGCTACATAGACAACATCGCTATCACGTGGATCAACAATTATTTTACCTATTTGAGAGCTGGTTTTTAGTCCCATATTTTTAAATGACTTACCTCCGTCGGTTGTTTTATAAACCCCATCGCCGTAAGATAGGTTACGTTGGGAGTTATTCTCTCCGGTACCTACCCACAATGTATTTGTATTGTTGGGATCCATGGTTATGCAACCGATTGAGTAAACTGCCTGTCCGTCGAAAATTGGGCGGAAAGTTGTCCCATGATTTTCTGTTTTCCA
>CAYUNU010000383.1:0-4145 GCA_964446195.1 uncultured Porphyromonadaceae bacterium
GGTCAGTTTATTGCCAGCATGGTGATGATTTTGGGCTATGGGATTATAGCAGTTCCAACAGGAATTGTTACTGCAGAAGTCATAAACTCCAGAAAGGTTAAATCGGAAAGAGTGTGCCCAAATTGCCTGCACGAAGACCTGAGTAGAAACGACAAATTTTGCCACCATTGTGGCAAAGAACTAGTTAAGGAGGAATAAAGCTATAAAGCAGTTTTTTTATACCTTTGTAATGGTGTAAAAAGATCAAATACTTCAATAAAAATGGCATTTTTAAACATAGAAAAACCCAAGCAATTCAGATACATACCACGTTTTTATGACGAAGCTAAAGAAGATCTTCAAAACAGGATTAAACGGGTGGATGATCAGATTAAACGGGAAGAAACAGGTGAGTATGTACCAAACCTGAAGGGAAAGTTCCGCCAAAGGCACGATGCCCTTTATGGCCCAACAGCAAAATCAAAAAGCAGGAGCGTGAGTCGTTGGTTTGTACTCGTGATATACGCCGCGTTGGTAGCCGCCATCATATACTTGGTTATAAGCATTATGACCAAAATAAGCTAAAATTTACGAATGACTGATATTATAAGGGTTTTATCAGACACTGTTGCAAATCAAATTGCGGCAGGAGAGGTTATTTTACGACCAGCATCAGTCATAAAGGAACTTGTTGAAAACGCCGTTGATGCTGGTAGTGATCGTATTCAGGTTATTGTAAAAGATGCTGGAAAAACCCTGATACAAGTTGTGGATAATGGCTGTGGCATGTCGGAAAATGATGCCCGACTTAGCTTTGAAAGACATGCAACCTCCAAAATACGCGCTACCGAAGATCTTTTTTCCATCCGTACAATGGGATTCAGGGGAGAAGCACTAGCCTCAATAGCATCTATTGCACAGGTTGAGTTGAAGACAAGGCGAAAAGAAGATGACATGGGGACCCTCATAAAAATTTCCGGATCGGAGATTGAAATGCAGGAACCGGTTGCTTGTAATCCAGGCACTTCTTTTTCAGTAAAGAACCTATTCTATAACGTGCCTGCACGAAGAAGATTCCTTAAATCAACCAGCACAGAGCTAAAGCACATCATTAGCGAATTTCAGCGGATTGCGCTGGCCCATCCCGAAACAGGACTCAGCTTGAACCATAATCAAGCTGAGATATATAAGCTCCAGCCGGAAACAAGGAAGGAAAGAATTGCCCATATGATGGGGAACCATTTCAACCATAGTCTCGTTCCCCTTGACACACCAACAACAATTGTTAATATAAGCGGATACATTGGGAAGCCTGAAAAAGCCAGGAAGACCTACGGAGAACAGTTTTTCTTTGTCAATAACCGCTATATGAGACATCCCTACTTTCACAAAGCAGTGGTTTCGGCTTATGATGCTTTGTTACCCCCCGACACTTTACCGTCATATTTCATCTTTATGGATATTGATCCGGCACATGTCGATATTAATATCCATCCTACAAAAACAGAGATAAAGTTTGATGATGAAAGATCAATCTTTCAGATTTTACTGGCCTCCGTTAAGGAAGGATTAGGGAAGTTTAATATCACTCCATCCCTGGATTTTAATCAGGAGGGGGCCATTGATATACCAATATTCAGGAATAACCTTGAGGTTGAGATGCCAGGGATAAAAATAAATCCTGATTACAACCCCTTTGAGGATGAAAAGACTGATTCAAAACCAATGGGCGATTATCGCAAACCAAGCATAGATCAAAACTGGGAAAGCCTCTACGACGTGATGAGAAAGACTGAAGCAACTGAGGTTCCCAAGAAGGAAGTTGAGAGAGGCAAACCAATACAAATCAGGCAAAAATATATAATAACTCCCATAAAATCAGGAGTATTAATAATCCATCAGGCCAGAGCACTTGAGCGTATCAGGTATGAGGAGTTGATGAAAACCACCTCCGCTCCTGAAAACGCCGGTCAAAAAAAACTCTTCCCAATACAATTTGACCTTAACCCCGCCGACCTGGCTGTTTTTAATGAAGTTAGGCCTGAGCTACAAAAATCAGGATTTGATATAGAAGAATTTGGGGGGCAAACAGTTATCCTACATGCCATACCAAACATACTGGACAATCAGAATGCCCAGCTATTGATCGAGAATATCCTCAACCACTATAAGGAAGAAACCCTTGATCTTGAAGCCGATATCAGAGAAAAAATGATCAGAAGTATTGCAAATGCCTCATCCAGAATCTCAGGCAAAGCCCTGGGACAAGAGGAGATGCTGAGCTTGATCGACCGCCTTTTTGCCTGCGAGTCGCCCGAAAAAACCCCGGCAGGGAAAAAAGTACTGACGATCTTGCCGATAGATGAGCTCGACAAGCGATTTTTATGATTTGGATCGCTTTTTGATGAGCCAAAACCGCAAAATAGAGTTTAACAACAGACAATTATGATGCAAAGATTTGGTGGAAGAATAGGCAATACGCCCCCAGTAGTACTCAACCTACTGATTATAAACATACTACTCTTCTTGGCAACAATGCTGTTCCGAAACCAGGGACTCGATCTTGAGCGTTGGCTGGCTCTTTACTACCCTGCCTCAGAGTTTTTCATGCCGCATCAGCTTATTACTCACATGTTCATGCATGCCAATAGCATGCATATATTCTTTAATATGTTCGCGTTATGGATGTTTGGAAGGGTCCTTGAAGGGGTGTGGGGCAGTAAGAGATTCATGATATACTATTTTGTTACAGGTTTGGGTGCAGCAGGCTTGCACTTGTTTGTTAACTTCCTGCAATTAGGAAGTATTGCTGCTGATGCAAATGCCGCAATTAACACCTTGTCACCAGAAGTATTTGCTGAGTTTGTTAAAGAGCACTTTCCCAGACATATGGAGCGAATATCTGCTTTTATGTCAGGTTGGGTAAACGACCCGGGAAATCCTGGATACCTGAAAGAAGCAACAGATTTCATTAATCTTACCGTTTCACAGAAAATCAACGTTCCAACAGTTGGAGCTTCAGGCGCAGTGTTTGGCTTACTCCTGGCTTTTGGAATGCTTTTCCCAAATACCAGATTAATGCTGATCTTCCCCCCAATACCCATAAAAGCTAAATGGTTTGTTATTATTTATGGTGCCATTGAACTCTATCTTGGCCTGAGAGGTTCACCCAGCGATAACGTGGCGCATTTCGCCCATCTGGGGGGAATGATATTTGGATTTATTATGATTAAATATTGGAATAAAGCAAACCGTAATCGGTTCTATTGATCATGAACTTTAGCGAAGAAATACGAAAAATGTTTAATCAAGGGACATCCCTGACTAAACTGATATTGATAAACCTGGGGGTTTTTCTTGTTTTGAAGGTGGTAAGTGTGTTCTTTTTCCTATTTCAAAACAACCTTGCAAATGATACCATTATAAGATTCCTGGCCCTGCCGGCTGACATTTCCACTTTGGCTAGCAGACCATGGACAATCTTTACATATATGTTCCTGCATGAGGGCTTCCTTCATATACTTTTTAATATGCTATGGCTATTCTGGTTCGGGAAAATATTCCTCGAATACCTGGATCAAAAAAAGCTGCTGTCTGTTTATCTTCTGGGTGGACTGGCAGGAGGCGCCCTCTACATATTAGCTTATAATGTATTTCCGGCCTTCCAGCAGACATTGCCAATTTCTATTGCCCTTGGAGCATCTGCTGCTGTTATGGGAATCGTTATGACAATTTCCTTTTATGTGCCTGAGTATAAAATCAACCTCATGTTTGTTGGGCCTGTTAAGCTCAAACATATGGCTATTGCTGTAATTATTATTGATATCCTCAGTGTTCAAGGAGGCAATGCAGGAGGCCATATAGCACATCTTGGAGGGGCACTATTTGGATTTCTGTATGCCAGTCAAATGAAAAAAGGTAAGGATATCTCGCGTGGGTTTAATAGAATGATGGATTGGTTCTTTTCTCTATTCAAACGTAGGTCAAACCTTAAAGTTAAATATAGAAAACCTGCAGGAAAACCTGAAACAGATATGGATTTCAACAAGCGAAAGGCTGATGAACAGCATGAGATCGATCGAATACTGGAAAAAATATCAAAATCAGGTTATGATGCACTTTCGAAAGCTGAAAAAGATATTTTATTCCGATCTTCGAAGAAATAA
>CAYUNU010000384.1:0-4108 GCA_964446195.1 uncultured Porphyromonadaceae bacterium
TTTGCCGGAGATACGATTTATCAACTTGAAGGAAGCACTCTATCTCCACTCGTGATTTTAGCTTCTGATAAGCCCCGATCCTACGTGGTTAAAGAACCGGGAAGTATTTATATGGGATTATATCCAATCACGGAAACAATATACCTTGGTAGTTGGTCAACCATAGAAAGAGTAGAATTTGATGAAAGGATTCAAAGAGAAGAGCCAGTTAATACAGAATGGCAGGAGTTTATTTTTAATGTGAAATCAGGAAAAATCCAGAATTACGAAGGAATAGAGAATGATTACCTGGGTTGGAATGAAGGCTTTAACCTGCAATTTCATTATAATGGGATGGGAGTAGCAGCATATCAGGCCATTGATTTAATTGAAAAAGCTGATTCGGTGTCCAAGCTTCCGGATATTTCAAAGGAACTAAAAAGTCGTTTAGATAATATTCTCGAAACGGTGGATGAGAATGATAATCCCTATCTGTTGGTTGGGAAGTTGAAGAAATCAGTCGACTGACATATGAAAACCTACCTAATCCTAATCATCCTTCTTGTTACACAAATATCTTGTAATCAGGTAGACAAATCAAATGCAAAGATTTTCATCGATCTATCCAATAGTGTTTCACGATCGGATGATTTGAGTCCTGAAATTGACCGGATTGAGTTTTTTCAAATCGATAATAGTATTCCTATTGATAGAGTATTTGAATTACGTAAGATGGAGAATCAAATAATTTTTCACCACAGAGGGGGTAAGTATGCTAATATAGAACTTGGTATTGTTGCTGTAAATTTTCAAGGCGATATTCTTTGGAATTACAATCAAAAGGGTAAAGGTCCTGGAGAGTTTGAGTACATCTCCTGCTTAACTTATCTGCCCTATTCTGATGAAATTTTGTTTCAGGAATCAAGGAAGGGTTTGTTTCAATTTCTTGATATTAACGGCAATCCAGTCAGGTCGTTTGAATTTAAAGGTCATTGTAACGATATAATGGAACTTCCTAATAATCAATTTGTGGCCAATATTCAAAAAGAATCTCCCGGGGCCTTCGTTCAAACTTCTCCTTTACAACATGATCTTGTATTTATTGATAAGCAAGGTAATATCACCGAGAGATTTTTGCCTCATAATGATAATGGAATGGGATGGTTTTGGTATGGTGAAACATTACTCCCTGGTACCAAACAGTTGATTTATACCAATACACTTCAATATACCTTGTTTACTATTACTCCGGAAGGTGTTGACTCCACCTGGAGCCTGGATTTTGGAGATTTTAATGTTGATACCTCAAGGTACTTACATCCTAAAGGAATGGAAGATATCATGATGGAAAATGATGAACCCGGAGTACTCTCAACTAGAGTTGTTCACTCAGAAAAAAACCTTTGGGTTTTAGCTCCAAGAATGAAGAAAACAGCTGAACTGGCAGTAATTAACAAAAAAACCCATTCAATAAAGTATTACACTCAGCCCAAATCACACGGTTTTACATACTCTGGAATTCCAATTCCAATGTTTTCCTTAACCCAGAATATGGATTGCTTTGTTTATTCCATGCCAGCAATTGAAGCTCTTGAAAATTGGGAAAAACTAAGTCAGGAAGAACAGGGCAAAAGTGACCCCAAATGGAAAAAGTTGATGGAAAACCTGGACCCTGAAAGCAATCCGATTGTTTGCATGCTTTACCCGAAATAGAAAGGATATGGATATACATAATTCTAAGAAAAGGAACAATCGTGCTGTAAAACGCAAGTATGCGTCTCTACTGATTATATTATTATTGTTTTTGTCGGCCTGTTCGGGGAAAAAGGAAAGTCGGAATACAATTATCCAGGAGTCCATTGATGTTGCCGAAGTTTTTGAAAACAAAAAGGAACTGAGATTAAGTCAATTTGCCACGGAGGCTTCCTATATTAAACTGGAAACAAATCCTGATTGTTTGATTGCAATGGTTGGGAATCTGAGATTGGGCAAGAAATATTTGGTATTATCCAATGGATTTCAAGGGAAAATATTCTTGTTTACCAGTACCGGTAAATTTATTAAAACCATTGGCTCTATGGGGAAAGGACCGGGTGAATACATCTCCATCTCGGGCTTGGAAATCGATGAGGAAGAGAAGTACTTGTTTCTTACTGATAATGGCCAAAAGCGGCTAATACGCTATGGTCTTGAGGATGGATCAGCCATTTCAGTTAAACTTAATAATGTGCTCAATATTCATGACCTTGTTTTGGTTGATAATGATGTTTTTGTTTATGTAAACCCCAGCCTGGAACAGGTCAATCCGTACGCAGTTATTCAGTTCAATCAATCATTGAAAATTATTAATGGATTTTTAAAAATTGATGAGCCGATTGATCGAATAGCTAATATGTTTGGTTTCATCAAATACTATGAAAACCAGTTTTGGTTAAGTAATTCTATATTAAACTCCTTAGACATATATGGTTCAAATTTTGAGCTCAAAAAGCGATATGAACTCATTAATCGTCCTAACAGGGAAGAGTTTTTTAGTCTGTCCTTCTTTCCCAATGGTGTTTTTGTGAAACTAATGACTAATATGATGGAAGACATTAAGTCAGTAGGGGAAATCACAAGAGTATCAACAGTGGATATGTCTGGGGGGAGTCTGTATATTGAAAATAATTGCAGCCCTGTTTTTCCATTTAATACTCTGTCGCAGTCAAATTCGATAGTTGATGATCTAAGTGGTCTGAAAGGATTTAACCGTCCGGGAGATTGTACCCAGAAAGGATTCTTCATTCATCATCTTGATATTAGTTATATGAAGGGAGAAATTGAAAAGTATAGAAAAGATAATGACAGGGAGTTAGATAATATTGATTCTGATTTGATCCGCTTGCTTGACAATTTAAGCATTGAGGATAATCCCATAATCAGAGTTATTAAAGTAAGATAAAGGCAACTTTTTAGTCTACTAAAGAAATAATAAATTTAAAAGTATGAAACACTACTTAGTTTTTACCCTACTTCTTGTTATTGCCGTATCATGCAATCAAAAAGCCGGAACGGGTGACAAAATATTTATAGATCTATCCAATAATGTGAACCGATCGGAAGATCTGAGTCTTGAAATCGACCGGATTGAATTTTTTCAGATTGATAAAAGTTTGCCGATCGATAAGATTGAAGATTTAAGAATGATAGATGATCAGATCATTTTTCTTCATAAAGGAGGAAGGTATAGTTCTGATGTTTATGGTATTGTTTCTGTCAATCGTGATGGAAAAGTTTTATGGAATTATGATAAAAAAGGACAAGGGCCCGGGGAATTTTCTAACGTTTTCTTTATGACCCAGCTTCCTTATCGTAAGGAGATTGCATTTTATGACTACGATAGTAAAAAGATCAATTTCCTTAATTCCGATGGTGAATTCCTGAGGTCTTTTAAAGCTGATCAACAGTTTGGTCTTTTGTCCGAATTGCCAAATGGCCAGATAATTGCCAGCTGTAATAAAAACTCAAACCAGAGAACAGATGAATCCATTTTAAAACATGATCTTTTCTTTCTGGATGAAAATGGAGGTATTAGTGAAAAATTTCTGCCAAACACACACAACGCAATGATGTGGTTTACATTTGGGGAAACCCTTCTGCCGGGAAGCAAACAAAACATCTACACCAATACACTCCAATACACCATTTTCACAATATCACCGGAAGGGGTGGACTCAACCTGGAGACTGGATTTTGGTGAATATAATGCAGACACTGCACGGTATTTGCATCCCAAAAGCCAGGAGGATAATCTGATGGGTGTAGATTCCGATGAAGTTCTCTCATTTGGGGTCGTACATTCGGAAAAATATTTATGGGTTTTAGTGCCCCACAAAAATCAGGCGATACATCTTGCGGTGATTAATAAAAAGAGTCATTCCGTTAATTACTATCAAAAACCCGAAAAACGAGACTTTTATCATCAGGGTATTCCCATACCAATGTTTCATCTTACGCAAAATAGCGATTGTTTTATTTACTCCCTTGATGCTATTGACGCTCTTGAAAAATGGGAGCTATTATCTCCTGATGAAAAAGCTAACAGTGATCCTAAATGGAGGGAATTGATGAATAACCTTGATCCTGAAAG
>CAYUNU010000385.1:0-2958 GCA_964446195.1 uncultured Porphyromonadaceae bacterium
GGAATGATGTAATTTGAGAATGAGAATGATCCCGCACCAACTATAATAACAAATATAAGAACAGGATACATCATTCTAACCAGTGATATGCCAGATGATTTTATAGCGGTTAATTCATTATGTTCTCCCAGATTCCCAAAGGTCATTATTGAAGCCAGAAGGATACCGAGGATAAGTGCAAGAGGTATTAGTTTCGCTGATACATATACGATTAGTTCAACAATAATTTTCCAGTCAAGACCCTTTCCCACCAATTCGTCGATCCATTTCCATACAAATTGCAGGATCAGGACAATCATCGCAATTGCGAAGGTCAGTAAAAATGGGCCCAGAAAGGACTTTATCATGTATTTGTGAAGCCGCTTCATTGTGCTGGCGAAGATCGTAAATTTTGGGCAGTTTTTTGAGCAGCTTTTTCATCAGGAGTTAACTACATAGATAATGCAAGAATTGATTCTAATCCTTTTTTTGATGTTTTTTGTCGAGTCGCAAGAACTTCCTGAGCATAAGGATATAGGCTTCAGAACTTAGAATTTTTGAATCGTTGTTGGATTTGTATGTTAGAAATAAACCTAATGGTAGAAGAAGGAAAGTTGCTCCCCACATACCCAGCCATGAAGGGGCGAATCCGGCAGTAGAGTACTTCTCACCAAGATTGTTTAGCATATAGTAAACGATAAAGAAGACAACTGAAACTACTACGGGGGTACCCAGCCCGCCTTTTCTAATTATAGCACCTAAAGAGGCTCCTATTAGGAAGAACAAAATGCAGGCAAAGGCGTACACAAACATGCTGTTTCTCTCATTCCAGAAAGCCTTTTCCCACCTTTTCCTGATTTCAATATCCCGGGCTGAATCGTTAAGTTTTTTTTGTACTGATCGGGAGAGTGCCAGAGCCTGAACATATATTTCGCGTTGATCCTGTAGTGGCAATGAATCTATTAACAGCAGAGGGTCGATACTGATGTCTGTAGGCGGATAATATTTGCTGTTTTCTCTGAATTTTTTCTTTTCTTCAAGACGCAAGTAATCTTGTTCTAAGAGATCATGTCCAACTTTTTTTCTCTTCCACACCATCTCTTCATTAATCTTATTGGCCGCTACTTTTAGTTGCTTTAAATTCATCATTTGGTAGCGATCCTTGTACAGGTCCTCGTCGCTTCTTTTTAACTCAGATCCGGGTAAGTTGAAGAGAACCACTTGCTTCTCAAAATTATCAACCCTCAGTGGTTTGTTTTCCTGTATGTTGTTTTCATCAGACAGTTGTTCCATATAGCTATAGCCGCTGTAAAGAGTAAGAATCAGGTAAGTATCCTCTTCTGATATTCGCATATCTCCTGAATCGGCCATTGTGACGGCCACATTTCCCTTGTTTTGACTGTGGTCATATATCATCAGGTTGTAAAGAGTCAATCCATCATTACTCCTATCACCAATGTACAAGCTATATCCATCTATCCCGTTATAGAACTCTTTCTCTTTTATGTCGATCTCCGGTCTTTGTTTACTTATATCATGAAAGAGCGTGTAGAACTTCATATTAGTTACAGGTATCACATAATTTGAGAATGCGAGCGATCCTGCTGCTAGTACTAGAACAAAAATAAAAACCGGATACATTGTTCTGATCAGAGAAATGCCGGATGATTTTAAGGCGGTTAACTCATAGTGCTCACCGAGATTTCCAAAGGTCATTACCGAAGCCAGTAGTACTCCCAAAATTAGAGCCAATGGGATAAGTCGGGCAGAAACGTAGCTAATTAGTTCCGCAATCACACTCCATTTCAGGCCTTTACCAACAAGCTCATCAATATAAAGCCAAACAAAATTCAGCATTAAGATGATCATGGCAATAGCGAAAGCCATAAAGAAAGGCCCTAGAAAAGACTTGAATAAGTACAAATGAAGCCGTTTCATCGAGTAGGTTTATTTTAGAAACGGAGGAATAATCTATTGATTGCTTAAAAGAAAAAAATCAGGAACCCAGATTATGTTTTAGCTCATCCACTTGTTTTTCCCACAGATCTGTAGTGTCCTCAACTTCATCTTCTTCCACGTGATCAGTTATCATAAGTGAAACATCGCCAGTTAGGTCATCCTGAGAGATTCTGAACTCGAAATAACTCTCCTCATCGTCTGAGTCGAGCCAGCGAAAACGAATTGATCTATTATCTTTTTTACTCAATAGTTCGGCTTGCTGTTCGTTTCCATCCCAGATGAAAGTGAATACTGAATCCTTCAGGTTTACGTCATCAGCAAACCATTCGCTTAATCCGCTAGGAGTACTTAATCTATAATACAATACCTTTGGTGATACGTTTATCGGAAACTCCAGTTCAATCTTTTTAGATTCTGCCATTTTTTATATTTATATGTAGGCTGTGTTTTCGCAATATAGCAAAATTTAAGATATTGGGATGAAAAAAACACCTAGTTTTCTCATTACTTTTGAAAAAATCCTATATTTGCATCCGCTTAAGAAAAGCAGATCATTGAAATCATGGCGAGGTAGCTCAGCTGGTTAGAGCGCATGATTCATAATCATGAGGTCGGGCGTTCAAGTCGCCCTCTCGCTACACAAAGGGGGAAGTGAAAGCTTCCCCCTTTTTTTTTCTTATTATCATGGAAAAATATTACTTATACATTCTTCATTCAGAGAAGCTTGATCGTTATTACACTGGTAGTTCAGCTGACCCTGAGAAGCGTTTGATTCGTCACAATGCTGGAGCCACACCTTCCACAAAACCAGGTCGTCCATGGAAAATTGTTTATAAGGAAGAATATGAAAGCCGAAGCGAAGCCATTAAGAGGGAGAATTATGTAAAAAGAATGAAGAGTAAAATCTTTATCAAGGATCTTATAAGTGGCGACTAGCTGGTTAGAGCGCCCCGATTATCATCGGGGAGGTCGGGCGTTCAAGTCGCCCTCTCGCTACACAAAGGGGGAAGTGAAAGCTTC
>CAYUNU010000385.1:3058-4101 GCA_964446195.1 uncultured Porphyromonadaceae bacterium
GAATGAAGAGTAAAATCTTTATCAAGGATCTTATAAGTGGCGACTAGCTGGTTAGCATATATTCCGACACGTTTGACCACTTTCATCCGATAATGTACCATTCTTGTATTTCCTTGATTAAATTGTGAAGTGATTTGCTAACAGGCTAATTTACCGTTGTTGATTTTTTGGGCTTTTATTTTTTTATTACTAAAATTTCAGCTTCAATTGCCAAGCTGATAACATTGGGCTGACTATTTGATAGAACACGAAGAGTTTTGCGTTGGGATCCAGTAAACCCTGCTGAATTGAAAACTACCTCTATTTCACCACCTTTACCAGGTTTGACAGGTTCCATTGGCCATTTTGGTACGGTGCAACCACAGGTGGCAGAGACATCAGATATGATTAGATCGGCTTCTCCTGTATTTGTGAACTTGAACTTCCAGTCCACTTTTTCTCCTTTAATAATCATTCCAAAATCATGACTGGTTGCCTCAAATTCCATTACCGGAAGTTCGCTTTTTTCCTTTTTATTTTCGGCAGAGATAGGATTGTTGACCAGATCAGCTGATACACCAGAATCTTTACCAACTTTTGCATTTTCCTGACATGATATGAAAGATGCTAGAAACAGCATCGTTAAAATCGGAATTAGAATGCTTGTTTTCATATTTCTATAATAGCTTATTATGGTGCAAATTAATCATTCATATAGAAAAGCAAAGGTTTATGTTACGGTATTCTTGTCGGTGAAGAAGAAAACGAGCTTTTGGTGGGTTCGACATTAAGTATCAGGTTTTGAGGCAGTAAGCTTGACGAGTTAACTCCGGCGAATGGAGTAAGTATTATCTGGTTATTGCAACAAACTGTTAAAACAGATTAATTGTTGTACTTTTATTTAACTCCTTGGTATAAATATGTTGCTTTATGCATACTATAAATCGAGCTCATAGTGTAGCCATCCTGATCGCTTTTTCTCTTTTTTTCTTTGATTGTTCTCGCGATATTGATGTAAGTCATGGACCAGAGTTCATCGGGTGTGGGAAAACGATCAACATCGC
>CAYUNU010000386.1:0-4095 GCA_964446195.1 uncultured Porphyromonadaceae bacterium
CCATAACTGGTTTTCATGTTTTGTGGAGCAGGTATCAGACTGAAGCTGGATGATTCATTTACGGTGCATGACGACAGGAAAAGCCCTGATGTCAAAGCTATTATGATGCTAAGCTTTCTCATTTGATCACATGTATTTGTCCTGGCGGAAATTCCGACTCACAGGAAGTTTAATGTCTTTGATTTTAAGCGAATCATACGTTTCGCTATCAATCTGCCGTGAATTTACAATGAAACTTCTATGAATCTGTCGAAAATAGGAAGGAAGTTTTGCGCTGAAGGCTTTCAGCGTTTCCTTGGTTAGGAGGTGCTTGTCTGCAAAATGGATCTGAATGTAATCCCCTTTTGCTTCTAAATAGAGAATTTTATCGGGTTTTATCCTGATGTTTGAACGATTAGCTCTTATTGTTATATGATCATCGATATGGGTTTTTTCCAACTCTAGCATCTGAAGGTAAATATCAAATTTCTCAATTGCCTTCTTGAACCTTGACACAGAAATTGGCTTTAGAAGATAGTCCAGAACATTCAATTCAAAAGCTTCAGGAGCATAGTGTCGGTAGGCTGTGGTTAAAAAAATCGCAGGTGGATTCTTCAGGTTTCTCAAAAGATCAATCCCACTGATTCCCGGCATCTGGATGTCAAGAAAAATCAAATCTACCTTTGTGCCTTTTAGATATGAATTGGCTTCAACAGCATTTGTAAAGCTGGCGAGAATCTCTATATGAGGGTATTCTGCCAAATGATGGATGATCACATCAATCGCATTCTTTTCATCATCAACAATAATACATTTTAATGTGGTTTCCCTAATTTCCATGGATTTGCAATTTGACAGAGAATGTTTTTTCGTCCTCATTTATGTCCAGCTGATGAGCTCCGGGGTACAAAATATTCAAGCTCTGCTTTACATGATTTAGCCCAATTCCGGTTCGAATATTTTCATTTAATTCTGCATCATTATTATTAACAATTGGATTGTCAATTTTAAAAACGAGATCTTTCCCAACTTGTTCTATTATTAAACTGATCAGATTTGTCTCGTTACCCGGACTAACGCCATGTTTTATAGCGTTTTCAACAAAGGGTATCAATAATAAGGGTGACATTTGATATTCAGGTGATTCAATAGTTTTTTTAAAGCTAATTTCTAGCCCATTAGAAAAACGCATCAGAGCCAGATCGATATAATTTTCAAGAAATGCAATCTCTTCTGCCAGAGTAACCTTTTTCTTCTCTGAGCCGTGAAGACTATAGTCGAGTAATTCCGATAGTTTTAATATCATCTCAGGCGTCTCATCGGATTTCTTCAGGCTAAGCGAATAAAGATTATTAAGTGTATTAAATAAAAAATGAGGGTGGAATTGTGATTTTAAACTTTGCAGTTCAACTTCTTTGAGCTTCGTTTTTATCAGGAGCTGATTTTGTTCCAGTTCTGATTTTTCCTTAATGATTCTGAAATTTTCCCTGACAACTCTGCTGAGAACGCCTGCAAAGATCACCAGGAACATTCCCGCCACAATGAAGGCAAGGTCTATTTCGAAAGGGAAGTTTTGGTTATGCGCCCTGGTCAAAAGCTTATAGAAATAGAGATAGACAAAGAAAAAAACAATCCACATTGATACTATTAGGGCATATGAGGTAAACAGAGCAAACTTCCAATATCTCTCCTTGAAAAGATATACCGGTAGAAGGAACATATTAATAAAATATACTGCGATAAAAGAAACAGGCCATACAATTGCAACTAGGACAAGGGTATTGGTATATTCCCTGGTTAGCTGAGTGTAGAACCAAGCCAGGAATAGTAGGGCTCCAAACCAAAATAGCAAATGTAGAACTGTCCTTTTTTTTAAAATCATATAGGTAGATGGCTCTTTCTTGTGCTTAGTTTTTTTTCAAAATTTCTTTTGCTTTTTCAAGGATCTCATCCTTGTTTTTCTTTACTCCTTCAATGGTTCGTTGCACCCGAACATCTGGAATAATACCAATACCCTGGAATCTTTCTCCATTCCCAAATTTAATAATTTGACCGGTAAATGAAGTCTCTCCTCCTCCAGGTAATGATATCTTCGTCCTTTCTCCATCAGTTCCTTGAGTTTGTTCACCAACAAAACGGACATTCGGGAAGGATTTTAGTGCGATTGCAATATCTTCCGGGCGACTAATCATTGTTTTATCAATTAACACTACAATAGGTTTATTGTATGAAAAGGAAGGAACAGGATCGACCTTACTTATCTCATATTGCCAAGCCTTGGATTGTGAGGCGGAAATCACAGGGACTTCACTCTTCCTTATTTCAACGGTACTCTGACAGAGCATTTTTAAAAATTCCTGAAAATCTGCTGTTGGGTAAGAACTACGTAAGTCAAGAATCAATGATTTGCTGTCTTTCATTTTTCTTAGTTGGTTTTCCAAATCGCCGGAATTGACAAATGTTGATAAATTGAGATATCCAATTTCATCGTCAAAAAAAGTGCTTGCAGGACGATTGTCCCCAAAGCCCATGAACTGAAAAACATATGTTGATCTTGGTATTTCTACTATCTTTTGTTTGCCATTGCTATTAATGCCAAATTTAATAAAGCTTCCTGATGCTCCGATGAAATACCCGGGATTAATTACTGTTGCCAAAAGTCCTTGGCGATTGCTCGATGAGATTTTTTTGGCCTCTTTATCCAATATGTCATCAATTGTTTCATCATTGATCGAAGTAATTTCATCACCTACATAAATGGCTGCGTTCACAGAACTGTCGATAGCGGTAATTATAACCTTGTCTTCAATCCATTCAAATTTTACCGGCGCAACAAAAATTTCAGAAAAGTCGAGAATTGAAGGATGGAATGTTGATACATGAGAATCATTCAGTGTCGCCATCATTTCCGTTATCAATGTGTAATACTCCTTATCGGAAGATGTTTTTTGAGATAGTCTCAGGTAATTTTCTAATGATTTCTCCCAATCAGTGGTGATTCGGTCGGGGTATGGATAGAAATACTTAACAATCGTCCAAATTTTAATTAGCCCCAATATTTTTTCCTCTTGTGATAGTGATCCGGCTTGACTATTGTATTTTTTTGGCAGGATATTTAATGAAAAATCTTTGTGGCTTAAGTTATCGGAGGGGGCTGAGTTTATACAATCGACTATTTGAGTTGAACTTAGGGAATTGGTATTGAGCCGGTATTTTAATTCTGTAAGGCCATGGTTTAAACTAAATGAGGTGTTTAAAATAAAATCAAAACCCACAAATGCATATTTCCTTAAATTTGGATTGCTTGAGAATATTCTACCAGAATTATCATTAATAATGAAGGTATTCTTGCGATTAGCTTGCAATGCAAGAAGTTCTGAATTATAATATGATCGAAAACTATTGTTTGTAATAAAATAGATTGGTCTTGTTACAGGGCTATGATGGTCGAAATTAAAGTTGGGTAAATAAGGATAAAGTTCTTGGTAATATGAGCTTATGGGCATCAGTTTTCCGCTGTTTGAAATTTGCTTGTCACTTGTTGCAAGCTTCCATCTTTGCTCATAAAACCACCAGTCGTTGTATTCATCCCAACCAAAATGTTCTCTGCTAATTGATGAACATAAAGTAATCTCCTCACTAATTAGCATTGACGCGAAGTATTCGAATAGAGTGTTTGTATGTCTGTCTATTTTAAGTTCTTCATTTATCCTTAAATCTATAACTAAAGCTTTATCAGAATTTCTGTCTAAGATTAAGGAATCGAGATATTCTAAACTGCCAATATCCGAGAGTTGGATTTCAGTTATTTTCAAGTAATCGAAAGTATTCTCAGGCTTGAAATCAGCATTCTTTGTAGAGTTTTTTTTGTAATCCTGAACTATGGTAAACGGGTCTTCTAATTTTGACAATAGTCCTGTGTTGATGATTTCAATAAACTCAACATCAGTTAATTCCTTTTTAACTTGGGGTAGAAAATCGACAAGTTGTTTCTCCCATTCAATGTTTTTATCAGCTCTAATTATTGATGGATGAAACAAATATGCCTCACCCCAAATTGTTGAAATTACTTTGAGCCTTTCTAATTCATAATTTTGAGCAAATAATCCTAATGAA
>CAYUNU010000387.1:0-4065 GCA_964446195.1 uncultured Porphyromonadaceae bacterium
GTTATCATCGTATTGGGTATCTACTCAGCCTTTTACAGTATCATGCCATTCTCACTGGAGATAGATCAGGCATTTATTGCTGCGATTCTTACGGTGGTGGGATATTCTATCAATGATACTGTGGTAGTGTTTGACCGTGTGAGGGAGTATATCAATCTGTTTAGAAAAAGGGATAGAAAACTGATAATGAATCAGGCTCTTAATTCAACTTTGAGTCGTACCTTCAGTACATCTCTCAGTACCTTTGTTGTGCTTATGGCAATATTTATTTTCGGAGGTGCTTCAATCAGAGGTTTTATCTTTGCTATGATGATAGGTGTTGTGGTAGGAACCTATTCTTCACTTTTTATTGCAACCCCAATAGTATTTGATCTCGTTAAGAAAAAAGACATTCCTAAAGAAAAGGGAAAAAAATAATTCTGCTTATATAGATAAGTAGTGAGAAACCCCGGACAACCATCCGGGGTTTTTCTATATATTTGCAGCAAATTGATATCAGATGGAAGTTATTCCTGCATTTATAAGTGGATCGGAGATTATAATTGTTTTTGTCGTGGTTCTGCTACTATTTGGAGCAGATAAGATACCTGAGATTGCCAGGATGATGGGTAAGGGTATGCGCGAGTTTAGGAAGGTTACAAACGACCTCAAAAATGAGTTTAATAGTTCTACAAGTGGACTTAAGGATGATATTGATGGGTTTAAGAAAGATTTGGATCAGACTAAAGATGATCTCTCGGGTGAGTTCAGGAAATATGTGGATGAGTCTGGTATATCTGAAGATGTTAATGAAATCAAAGAAGATCTCAAGGGCTGATATTTCCGGTTTCTAATATGGATTACATTTTACTTTTTCTTGGATTTCTAATACTGTTACTTAGCGGTGATCTTTTGGTGCGCGGGGGGGTGTCTCTTGCAAGGCATTTTAAAGTTTCAACGCTTGTTGTTGGCATGACAGTAGTCTCACTTGGAACTTCAGCACCCGAGCTGGTTGTTAGTCTTAAAGCAGCTTTTAGCGGCCATGCTGATTTTGCTATTGGGACAGTTATAGGATCAAATATTTCCAATATTGGATTGGTTTTGGGCTTGACCGTCATAATTATGCCTATTGCTATTAATCCCAGGTCTGTACATCTTGATTGGCCGGTCATGATGGGAGCGACAATTCTCCTTTTATTCTTTATCCAAAGCGGGGATTTGGTTCATCACGAAGGGATGATATTTGTTTTTCTACTTTCAGGATTTATTTTTTATTCAATATGGAGCTCCAGGCGTCCTGATTCAGATAAGAAGGAAGAAACACCTCCTCCCAAATACCCGCTCTTGTTATCTCTGGCAATAATATTAGCAAGCTCTGTTGGGCTTTGGTTTGGTGCTGATTGGCTTGTTAAAGGAGCTTCCGGTATCGCCAGGAGCTTCAATGTGAGTGAATATGTTATTTCTGCTTCCGTGATAGCATTCGGTACAAGTGTGCCTGAATTGGCTACGTCAATGATCGCCGCGATAAAAAAGGAGTCGGATATTTCAATAGGCAATATTATTGGGTCAAATCTTTTTAATATCCTTGGCATATTAGGCATTACTGCTGCCATCAAAACTGTTGCTGTTAATGATCAGGTTCTTAATTTCGATATTTGGTATCTGGGAGGCATCTCAATTCTTTTATTTCTGATGATGCTCCCTCAAAAAAAAGCGAGCCTGGGAAGAGCAAAGGGCGCAATACTCGTTCTGGCTTATGTCATCTACATCGTGATGGTATTTTCTGGATTAGTCGCTGCTAAATAGTCAACGGCCTTATTGAAAATCCATTAACTTTTTTTAACAATCTTCAATGTCTCAACTGGTTCTGCTTATTCATTAAGAGATTTGAATTAGATATATTTGCGCCTGAATGAAAACAATCAAGTCAGCTCTACTTTTGATCATATTTCTTGCAGTTGTTAATCAGGTTTATTCTCTTGAATCTAAGAAACAACTGCTGGCTACCCGAACTTCCTCAGAGATTATTATTGATGGAAGTTTAGACGAATTGATCTGGACAACTGTACCTGTTGCCAGTGGTTTTAAAACTTATCAGCCTACTATGGGTGATCCTGCCAGTCATAACTCGGAAGTAAGAGTAGTATATGATAACAGAGCTATTTACATTGGAGCCATTCTTTTCGACAGCTCTCCAGACAGCATTTTCAAAGAATTAACCAAGCGTGACAATATTTCCATGGGGAATGTTGATTACTTCAAAATTTCCCTTAATCCATATAATGATGGGCAGAATATTTTTCAGTTTGAAATTACATCTGCTAATGTTCAGGGCGATAGCAAGAGATCTGTGAGTGGTGGTTCTGGGATGATGGATAGTTATTCGATGCATGGTGATTATTCATGGAATGCGGTGTGGAAGAGTGCCGTCCAAATTACAGATGAAGGCTGGATTGTGGAAGTAGAAATACCTTATTCAGCCATACGTTTTTCCAAGGAGGAGGTGCAGACCTGGGGTGTTAATTTCTGGAGATCAATCAGAAGAACCAGAGAGATGTCGGTATGGAACCCTGTGGATAGAAGTTTTGCGGAGGAGGATCAGAATGGTGAATTGGTAGGGATTAGTTCAATAAAGGCACCCCTAAGGCTCGAACTGTACCCATTTGCGGCAGGCTATTATCATGTTAGTGAGAATGGTAACGGCTTAAGTTATGCGGCAGGAATGGATCTTAAATATGGCATTACAGAAGCATTTACCTTGGATATGACATTGATTCCGGATTTTGGCCAGCGCAAATCGGATGATATAGTTCTGAACCTTACTCCATATGAAACTAAATACCGAGAAAACCGTCAGTTTTTTACTGAGGGAATAGAACTGTTTAATAAAGCTGGATTGTTTTATTCAAGGCGCATTGGAAAGCAGCCTGATGGGTTTTGGGAAGTTTATGATGAAGTTGATACTGATAAATTAGAAAGTCTGGAGAATCCAGAAGAGGTAAAGCTTATCAATGCAACAAAAATATCAGGAAGGAATTCGAAAAACCTTGGAGTGGGTGTTTTCAACGCTATGACGGCTAATACTTATGCTAAGTATAAGTATCCTGAGATGGAGGAAGAAAAGGTACTTACTGAACCATTCACAAATTACAATATGGTGGTTCTGGACCAGATAATCGGGCGAAACTCCTATGTTAATCTTACAAATACTAATGTAATGACGCCATCTTCTACCAGGATGGCAAATGTTTCGAGTTTATCAGGAAGATATCGGGATAAAGAGAATATGTATGGCGTAAGTGCAGGTGCGGCTTATAGCGCCAAGTTTGATTCACTGTCGGGCAATTCAAATAGCGGCTATAACACCCAATTAGGATTCGGAAAATACGGCGGCAGTTTGAATGCTAGTTATAGCCTATCAGTTATAAGTGACGAATATGATCCTAATGACATGGGATACCTTAGTCATAATAACAGTATAAATCACGACCTTTATTTTAGCTACCGTTTTCTCCAACCATTTTCGATTTTTAACTCGATGAGCTACACGGCTATGTTTGGTTATGATGAACTATATGCACCAAATGAATATGCACGCTTTGGAACATATTTTTCTGCCCGCTCAACTTTTAAGAACTATTGGGATATAAATTTATCTGTTAAAGCTGATCCTTTTAAGGGTCATGACTGGTTTGAAACACGTGCAGATGGTTGGTATTACCTTCGTCCTTCTTTTATGGAGATAGATATCGCAGGATCTACTGATTATAGGAAAAAGGTAGGGATATACATGGGCTTTGAGTATGGTGCTAATACGGAGGATGATCGTGGATGGGAATTCAGTTTCCGACCCAGATTAAGAATCAATGATAAGTTTTCACTGAACCCAAGGGTGGAAATATCTGCAAACAACAATCAGGTTGGATATGCCAACTATTTTGCGGAAGATAGTATCGCTTTTGGAAAAAGGGATGTAAGACGAGTGACAAATCAATTAACTGCATCCTATGTGTTTAATAATAAATCTGCCTTGAGTCTATCCATGAGGCACTACTGGTCATCGGTGGATTATAAAGAGTATTACTT
>CAYUNU010000388.1:0-4057 GCA_964446195.1 uncultured Porphyromonadaceae bacterium
TTTATCGACATTGTCAACGAGCTAGTTGATCTGGTTAATGATGAAGATTGTGTCGCAAGTTTGCCTATGATATTTCAACGCCTGGCTTTTTATGTGGAAGAGTACTTTGTTAACAAAGAGATTGCTTTGATGGGCAATAGCGATTTGCCTATGCAGGTGTACAAAAAGGAACATAACATTTTTACCGTTGAGGTAACTAAACTTCAGCAGGCCTTCAAACATGGACAGGAAAAAGTGTGCCGGGATTTATTGGATTTCATTATTAGCTGGTACCACAATTACATAAGTCTTTTTGGCCCGGAGGCAGTTGATTATTTACGTAAAAAAGGCTTTGAGTAAACCCGGGAGAGAGGCCTAAACCAATCTTAGGGAATTGCTTTCGGATGTCAATTCAAGACCAGGGTAAGAGATCTTGTTTATCCAAACAACACCGGGCTTTTTCCCAACTTCAAAACTGCCATATTTATCTTCAATGCCCAGGGCTTTAGCCCCATTTAAGCTGGCCCATTTTATTAGTTCACCCAGACTAATTGAGGGGAAATGCTTTTGGAGGGTTTTCATTTCTTCCAAAATTGATAAACTGTAATTGGAAGCCAGGCTATCCGTTCCAATACATATTTCAATGTTCTCCCTGTTTTCAATCAATACCTCAGGTAGTCTGTTTTCAATATAAAGATTGGCGTTCGGACACAATACCCAATAAACCTTGTTCTGATCGAAATGCTTTGTGGCAAGTTCAATATCCTTTCGACTGGTAAAGGTGTTATGCACAAGCAATAATTTTTTTAAATCAGGATAAAAACTTATTGTTGATTCTAACGATGAGTTCCTAGCCGGGGGGAGATTATCAGGGTTGAAACCTCTTGCTTTGAACCAATCAGCCATTTTTCCCTGTCTGGATCTCATCAATTGTTCTTCCTCGTCACTTTCCTGATTGTGGATAGAAAGCAGCTTCGTGGGGTTTGCTTGAAAATACTGCCATAATTCCCGGGATATTGAATATGGAGCATGTGGACTTATGCTGGCGGATAGTCCGGCTTGATCAAATTTTTCTTTCAGCTCAATTCCTGATGTCCAAATTTTGCCGGCATCCGAAGAGTTTAAACCAAATATTTCAACAAAGCTATGCCAGTAAACAGGGCTATCTTTTTTTATCCTGATGGTATCGCTGGTATTCACAATATCTGCAACTGCAGAGGTTCCTGTACGATGCATCTCCCTGGCATAAGAAGTGGCTGTTTTTTCAACCTTGTCTTTATTATCAAATCTTTTTGCAGAAATCTGTTCAATAAACCCGGTAATTCCTGATTTTTTAGGAATAGTATCCAGCAAATGCGATAGTTCCAGATGGCAATGAGCATTAACGAAACCGGGTGCAAGGATTCCCGGATAGAACTCAAGATTAGCCTCTTCTTTTAGCTTTCCTTTTGTGTCAATCAAATCAAGAATGCGGCCATCGTCGTCAAGAATAATGATACCATACTTCAATGGATGTCCCGAAGAGGTGAAAATATAATGGGCGGAGAGTTTTCTCATTTTATTTCTCTTCGTCCTCAGATCCGGGCGTTTCCTGTACCTTCCCTTCAAGGATACTCAATTCGCGTAACACATCATCATATATCTTAGCAAACTTTTCGGGGGATTTCACGTAGTACCTTATTGTAGAGTCGAATACAGCTCTGTTGATATTGTGTTTAAGCAAAACGGAAGGATACAGTTTTATAGCCTCTTCATATTTTTCTGTTTGGGGCTTTTTCTCTTTTGTGAGCATAGCATCCGTAAGATGTATATCTACCAGCAAGGGGACAAGCATGGATTCGTCTACAATATTATCAGGAACATTCTTGACCTTATCTCCGCAAGAAGAAAGCATTATCAATAGCGTGAGTAGTAATGGTATAATTCTGAGTTTGGCCATTCTAGAGTTTTAATTTTTTCATTATTGGTGAAGCAAAAACGAATTCATTAAGCTTTTTGTTGTCGGTATTCATGATTTCCTCCTTGCTCCCTTCCCAAAGTAAACATCCATCCGATAAAAATATAACTTTCTCTCCAATCTGAAGGACTGAATTCATATCGTGAGTATTAATAATGGTGGTCATATTATACTCCCTGGTTATCTCCTGAATCAATTCATCAATTACTATTGCTGTTTTTGGATCCAGGCCGGAATTAGGTTCATCACAGAAAAGATATTTAGGGTTAAGTGCAATCGCTCTTGCTATAGCCACTCTTTTTCTCATGCCACCACTTATCTCTGCAGGAAAAAGCTTATTTACTTTTTTTAGATCAACTCTATTAAGACAGGTATTTACACGCTCAATTTTTTCTTCTTTTGTCATCCGACTGTATATATCCAGGGGGAAAGAGATATTTTGTTCTACCGTCATGGAATCAAACAGGGCTCCTGCCTGGAAAACCATGCCCATTTCTGTTCGTATATTTTTCTGCTCTTTATTTGACATTGAGGAAAGCGCCCTGTTATTATATAATATTTCTCCATCCGAAATATCATGAAGACCAACAATGCACTTCAACAGGACCGTTTTTCCCGAGCCGCTCTGACCAATAATCAGGTTTGTTTTCCCGGCTTCAAAAACGGCTGAAATATCCTGTAGTACAGGAGTATCACCAAAGCTTTTATGTACAGAATCAAGCTGTATCATGTTAGCATAATTTGAGTGATTACATAATTTGAAATGAGTATAAATATCATGCTATATACCACAGCTTGTGTGCTGGATTTCCCAACCTCGAGAGCACCACCCTTGGTATAATAACCGAAATAGCCTGAAATAGATGTTATTAAAAATGCAAATACAACAGACTTAACGAGAGTGTACACAAGTCTGTATGGATCAAATTCAAATCTTATCCCATAAATAAAGTCGGTAGTAGTCATCAGTCCACCGGTTTCTGCAATAAACCAGCCTCCTATCAATCCAATAAATATGCTCAAAATGACGAGAAGGGGATTGACGATCATACAGGCTATAATTTTTGGCTGAATAAGGTAAGCTGCTGAATTTACACCCATGCTTTCCAGGGCATCTATTTGCTCTGTAACTCTCATAGTTCCAATCTCAGAGGCAATATTTGAGCCAATTTTTCCTGCTAGTATTAAACTTAACACTGTTGATGAAAACTCAAGAATCAAAACGTCGCGTGTTGTATAGGAGACATAAAAATCAGCAATGAGTGGATTACCCATGTTAATGGTCATGTGGATAATCACAACCATGCCGATAAAAAAGGATATGATAGCAACGATGCCTAGTGAGCCTATTCCCAACTTGTCCATTTCGCGCAGTACCTGACGGAAATATAAGCCATGTTTCTCAGGTTTACCGAATACTCTGACCACCATTGTAGTATATCTTCCAAGCTGATAAAACAGATTCATCCTGATTAAATTTTATACTAATTTATAAATATTTTCCTTAATATTGCCCTACCTAAAGAAGTTTGATGCTGCGTAAGTAGCAGTAAATAAGCCTATTGTGCATGACAGAGATTAAGGGTTTTTATTTGTTAGAGGAAAAGATTCCATCAGGGACTGGGTTTTTGGTCAAGGCCTGGATGGAAATGGATCCTGTTCAAATTAGAATAAGAAGGCCCAGGCAAACTAAATTAGGTGATTTTCGACCTGCACATGCAGGAAAACCGTCTCGAATAACTATTAATTCAGATTTGCATTCTATCGAATTTCTGATCACTCTGGCTCATGAGTTTGCTCATGCTGAGAATTTTCGTGTTCACGGCAGAAAGGTTAAGCCTCACGGCATAGAATGGAAGTCTGTTTTTAGAGAGAAACTCTCCGAGATTATCGCTAGTGGTTTGTTGGATAAGAAGTTTGAGGAAGCCATAACAGCTTGTTTTTTTAAAAGAGAAAGGATTGCTACTTCCTCCTGTTCACTTTTAAAGAGGCTATATGAAGAAGAACAGGGGGTATTACCGGCAATGAGGGTGTAGGACATTCCTGTTGGCTCAATATTTAAAACGAGTGGTGGTAGAATGTTAAAAAAAGGGAATAAAATTAGAACTAGATATAAGTGTT
>CAYUNU010000389.1:0-4051 GCA_964446195.1 uncultured Porphyromonadaceae bacterium
GATAGATAGGCCAAAGGAGATCGGAAGACCGGTTTCTTTAATAACTCGTTCTCTCAGCTCATGTGTCCATTTCAATGATCCGAAGAAGCGATCCATTCCGGTTATATCCAGGTAGTGTTCGTCGATAGATGCCTTTTCATAAAGAGGTGCTCTTTCAGCTATCACATCCGTTACCAGTCGTGAGTACTTGCTGTAGGTCTCCATATCTCCACGGATAAAAATCCCGTCGCTGCAAAGCTGGCGAGCCATCTTTATTGGCATGGCAGAATGCACACCGTATTTACGAGCCTCATAGCTGCAACTGGATACAACGCCTCTGTCCGACATCCCACCAATAATCACAGGCTTGCCATTCAGCCCGCTGTTAAGCAGCCGTTCCACCGAAACGAAGAAGGTGTCGAGGTCGAGATGTGCGATAGTACGATTCAATATGATTAAAATCTAATCACGATAGCGATTGTAATATAATCAAAAGATGGTGATTTTGCTCACTTAGTTCGCGTTAATTTGGTATTAATATTATATTTGGAAGATATGATGAAGTATAAGCGGGTAATCCAACTGTGGCTATTTGTTGTATGAGAAGAGAGTAGCTTAAAAAGAGTTGAAATGGAAAAGAATAATGTACCTTATATTAAGATAATTGCTGTAGGATTATTATTTTTATTGACCTATGTTGGTAATGCGCAAGGAAATAAGCCTGAAATGATTGAACCCGACAGAGAAGAAGGCAATAAGTTAAGCAAGCACTCTATTGTTACTGAAATTGGGGGACGTACATTTATTTTAGGCTCATTGAACTATGAGTATGCTATCCATAAGCGTATTTCCCTTGGGGGTGGTACTGGCCTTATTGGTATTCAAAGGGGTGGTATTACACGAGATAATAATGGTGCACCGGAAGACGGTAAATATTTTGACGCTAGCTCAACACAAATGATCTACGGTAATTATTTCATTGGAAAAGATAAGCATAAATTGGTTTTCACAGGAGGGCTTACTAACTTCCTGTTTACATACAGAAATAAGTATCCATCTGAGACTGAGGTTTCACGGGAATTACAATTAGGATGGAATGCTGGAATTGGCTATCAATTTTCACATAAGCGTCTTTATTACAGGTTAACCGGATATTGTATAAGTATGCCTGAACCAAGTGCCTGGTTTCCAAAATATATGCCTTGGGCAGGGTTGTCTATTGCTTATAAACTCTAACTTCAAAGAAAAATCACATCTATGAAAACACTAACAACAAACAGTCTGCTTATCATCTTATTGATTTTAATGAGTTGCAATAATTCACCAAAGAGTGATAAAGCACAGGATAGCCAGGTAAAAACAGATCAGGAAAACTTAATAGATAGTTTATCACCAATTGAGAAGGGGCTGAGTTTTGTTATGCAAACTCAAAGTGTTTTGGCTTCGAATCTTATTTCTGAAATCAACGCTAATGGAACAGTGGATGCTATGTCTTTTTGTTCAGAAAAGGCCTATCCCTTAACAGACAGTATGGCGCTGGCATTAAATGTCAAGTTGAAAAGAGTTTCAGATAAACCGAGGAATCCGATGAATAAGGCAAATAGAGAAGAGTTGGATTACATTTCAAAATCAAAGGAGATCCTGGCAAAAGGAGAGGAGATAAAACCGGAGATGACTGAAATTGATGGGAAATTGGTGGGCTATTACCCAATAATAACTAATCAGATATGCATGCAATGTCATGGTAATCAGAAGACAGATGTCAATCAGGAAACCCTTTCACTACTTGAAAAGTTATATCCGGATGATAAAGGGATTGGATATAAAATAAATGAGTTGAGAGGAATTTGGGTAGTGGAAATGGATAATAAGTGATGAGTGGGAAGTATGCGACATACTTCCCACTGGTCTTATTAGCAAACTTTTAAAAAAACTGATATTAGAAAATCCTGATTTTGGAGGCAAGTCCAATTCTAAGATTAATCTTGGATACAGCGTACCGAAAACCCAAATTGCATTGCGTTGCTGCTAGTGTGTAGATATTCATCACCGGTATACAAATAATAGTAGCTAGCGAAACTAGTTACGCTCTCAGTAGTAGTCCAGAAATAAGCGTACTCACCAAAATATTTAAATGGATTGTTATCGAAAAAGCGTCCTCCTGCCGGGAGAGCTGAAAACCCACTCGAATTTGTTGCGCCTGCATTTGGATCAATCCAATGGATGGTTCCTTCTTCCTTCAATTTTCCACCACCTTCTGCATTATCGCCCAAAAATTTGGATAACTCATCCCATTCGGCTTCAGAAGGCAAATGCCAACCTTCAGGAGCAATATTTTGTGCAGTTTCCCAGCTATATAAAACACCATAAGTTTCAGCATTTGCACTATTATTATTGGGAAACCAGTAATCACCAGTGCTTGGTATATATGCTAAATTTTCTGCCATCCAGGTTTGATTGCCTATTTTAACATAGGAGTATTCCTTGTTGTCGCGAGCATCAACAAAGGTTTTCGTATTAACGTTCGGACCATCTTTTGTGCAATTAACAGTTAAAAGCATTGTAAGTACTATAATTGTCAGTGCCGGAATTCTTTTAAGTATATTTTTCATTATTTTATTGATATTGTTTAGTTTAAGTTTTATCTAAAAGTACAATAATAGTTTAGAACTGAAAAAATAAGGGAGGCGATTATTATGGTCGGAATGGAGAGGCTGCTGAGATTCTGTCTGAGGAATATGCAAAAGGGTACTGAATAATCGCTAATTCATACATTAGGTTTTTATTTGTTGCAGGAATTAATGAGTTTTGAACTACCTAATAAAACTGTGATAATGAAGAAAACCGCAATCGTCCTCCTCCATATTGGTCTTTGGCTGGTCGTATTTTCAATGTTCTATCAAAAACTTAGTGCCCAGTTACAGCTCCAAGTACCCCCAGGCATGGATTTAAATATCATCCTTAAACTGATTTTGAATCCTCTACTTAATACTTTCATGTATTCACTCCCTTTTTATTTTGGATACTTTGCTATTCCATATTTTATAAAAAGGGAAAAATGGATAAGAATTTTTATTCATGTCTCCTATATAGCGTTCTTTTTAGTTTTTGGGCTTGGGTTTTTTTACCATGGGATTACAAATATTCTAGTTGGTGCTATTTATGCAATTTCGTATTTATGCTTATTTATGATCCTTGGTGTCGGTTTTCGAAGCCTCTTTGGTTGGATGGATCAGAAGCGACGGACTGAAAAGCTCGAATTACAAAATGGTCGCAGCGAATTGGCCCTTTTACGATCTCAGTTGAATCCACATCTCTTATTCAATACCCTGCATGCTATTGATCGTTTGATATTTGATAATCAGAAGGCTGCATCAGGATCGCTAATCAAGCTTTCAGATATGATGAGGTATATGCTGCGTGAAGCCAAAGAAGATCTGGTTCCTGTATCAAAAGAACTTAGGTATATCGAGGACTATTTGGATTTGGAACGACTCCGGTTTAAGAATCCTGATTTTCTAAAGTATTCTGCAGATGGGAATTTTTCGGGGATGAAAATTGCTCCTATGCTGTTTATTCCCTTCATTGAAAATGCTTTCAAGCATGGAATAGATTCAAACTCTGAAGAGGGGGTTTCTATCCTGATAAAACAGATTGGTGGAAGTATTCTCTTTAATTGTCGGAATACTATTCAACATATTGAAAGCGAAAAAGATCAAACTTCAGGAATCGGACTGGATACAGTGAAAAAAAGGTTGGCAATGATATATCCTGATTCTCATAATTTAGAAATTAATCAGGATTCAACTTACTTTACGGTAGATTTGAAAATCAGACTGCATGAAGATTAATTGTATTGCTATAGAAGATGAGCCTATCGCTTTAGAGAAAATTCAGGATTTTATTGAGCAGGTAGATTTTCTTAATCTTCTCAAGGGTTTTGACAACGCTATTGATGCAATAAGCTTTCTGAAAAATCATTCTATTGATCTGATTTTTTTGGATATCAGGATGAAAAACCTGACTGGGATTGAGTTTCTTGAATCCATTAAAAATCCACCTAGAGTTATTA
>CAYUNU010000390.1:0-4042 GCA_964446195.1 uncultured Porphyromonadaceae bacterium
ATGAAATATAAGGGTAAGTATGCCGCTTTCAGAAGGTTAAGGAAAGGTGATGATATGAGAAGCAATATACATGCGGGTGGCAAATTAGCTCAGGCTGTTATTACCGATGAACATTTAAGGTTAGCTGAAATAGTACGTCCAAAATTAGTCCAGGATGGCATGTTTATGGTAGGTCTGGATATTGTAGGTGATAAGTTGATGGAGATAAATGTCTTTAGTCCAGGAGGATTAGGCAGTGCCCAAATGTTTGAGAAAGTGAACTTTAGTAATCATGTTATAGATGCCCTTGAAAGAAAGGTTGAATATATGAGTTATTACAGAAGAAATTTCGATAATGATGAAATGGCAACTTTGTAATTATTTTTGATGAGTAAGAATATAGAAACGAAATAGAGGGTAAATGGACTCAATAAAAGATATACGTGAGATAGATAAGATCGAGCTTGTTTTTTTAAAATTGGGAGATTACGAGGAATTAAAGCAGGCAATGATTGAAGCATATTCCAATATGCCTGAAGTTTATTGGAAAGAAGAGCACATTAAAAAGTTAATTGAAAAATTTCCTGATGGACAAATTGGGATTAAGGTGGATAATGAATTAGCAGGGTGTGCCTTATCAATCATTGTCGATTATTCCCAGTTTGATGAAAAGCATACATATTCGGAAATCACCGGAAATTATAGTTTTGATACCCACAGCTCCAACGGTGACATTTTATATGGTATTGATGTGTTTATTCGACCTAGATTTAGAGGATTAAGGCTGGGACGACGATTATATGATTATAGAAAAGAGCTTTGTGAAAAGTTAAACTTGAAGGGGATTGTTTTTGGAGGTCGCATACCTAACTATCATAAGTTTTCAGCCGAATTATCGCCAAAGGAGTACATTAGTAAAGTTAGAGAGAAGGAAATACACGATCCTGTACTTGATTTTCAAATGTCGAATGATTTTCACCCTGCAAGAGTTTTAAAGGGATATCTTGAAGGTGACAAAGAATCAAGGGAGTATGCTGTTCTGCTTGAATGGGATAATATCTATTATGAGAAACCTACAAAGAAAGCATCTGTAAAGAAGACCGTTATCAGGCTTGGTCTGGTTCAGTGGCAAATGAGGTTATATAAAAATCTTGATGAGCTAATGCAACAGGTTGAATATTTTGTTGATGCGGTGTCGGGATACAGATCCGATTTTGCACTATTCCCCGAATTTTTCAATGCGCCATTGATGGCTGAGTATAATCATCTTTCTGAGTCGGATGCAATCAGGAAGTTGGCTGAATATACTGATGAAATTAAAAACCGTTTTTCGGAGCTTGCTATTACCTATAATATAAATATTATAACAGGAAGCATGCCTGAAATATCCGACAATCATCTGTACAATGCTGGCTATCTGTGCAAAAGAGATGGTGGGATAGAACGATTTGAAAAGCTTCATATTACTCCTGATGAAGCCAAAGTTTGGGGACTGCAGGGCGGAAGAGAGCTCAAAACTTTTGATACCGATTGTGGTAAAATAGGTGTTTTGATTTGCTATGATATTGAATTTCCAGAACTTAGCCGTTTGTTGGCCCAGGATGAGATGGATATTCTCTTCGTTCCTTTTCTAACTGATACACAAAACGGTTATTCAAGAGTCAGGAATTGTGCTCAGGCAAGAGCAATTGAAAACGAATGTTATGTGGCTATTGCAGGTAGCGTGGGAAACTTGCCAAAAGTTCATAATATGGATATTCAATATGCACAATCGATGGTATTCACTCCCTGTGATTTTTCATTCCCTACAAATGGGATAAAGGCAGAAGCTACTCCAAATACCGAGATGATACTTATTGCTGATGTTGACATAGGTATGTTGCGTGAATTGAATCAATTTGGAAGTGTACGTAACTTAAAAGACAGGCGGACAGATCTATATTCAATAAATCGAAAATAGCCTGTTTGGTTTATTTTTCTTCGTAATAAGAGCTTTAAAAGTTAAATTTACGAATTGGAATCTGTTAGTAATTTGATCTGTGCAATGAAAAACAACTATTTAAAAAACCTTTCGGCTTTTATACTGCTCATAATTATTAGTTTTTTTACGAGTGTAGCTCAAGAAAATTTACCTTCGGATTACAACTGTTTTTCTGTAATTGTAGGTAAGGACGCCTCTGAGGAGGGTACGCTCCTTTTCGGGCATAATGATGATGATGGATTTCAGCTGGTTAACTACTATGTTGAACCAAGGAAGAGTTACCCTAATGGAGCTGAGCAAACCTTGCAGCATGGTGGCAAAATTCCGCAGGTGCCAACCACCAACAAATTTCTGTGGATGGAAGTGCCTGGAATGGAAGTCTCGGATGGTTTCATGAATGAATACGGTGTATCCATTGGCTCTAATTTCTGCGGTTCACGAGAAACAGAGTCAGATACGACTAATGGTGGTATTCTTTACGACCTTCGCCTTATCATGGCACAACGTGCAAAAACAGCCAGAGAGGCTGTGAAAATAGCTGGCAGTCTGATAGAACAATTTGGCTATAGAGGATCAGGTAGATCATACTGTATAACTGATAGAGAAGAAGCATGGGTCTTTGCAGCAGTGAGAGGTAAGCGATGGGCAGCAGCAAGGGTTCCCGACGACGAAGTTATGGTTCTTCCCAACTACTATCCCATTGCTGAAATGGATTTGCAAGACACAGCTAACTACCTCGGTTCACCCGACCTTATCTCATATGCACAAGAGAGGGGTTGGTATGTCCTTGATGAAAATAAAAGTTTTAATTTCCGTAAAGCTTATGCATCCGACGGTGCACTCTCCAACCCGGGCAACACAGGAAGGGCTTGGGCTGCATATAGCTCATTAGAAGAGGACTACCAGAGAAATGATAACTTCCCCTTTACCTTCAAACCCAAAAAGAAGGTGAGCAAACTTGATCTCATGGAGCTCCTGGCAGGCCATAGCCAGGGAATGGAAGGGATGGATAAGACAGAGAGTTGCACAATTGGAAACCCCTATGAACTCAACGAAGGAATGATATGTAATGGCGGAACCATTTATAGCTTCGTGGTCGAATCGCGTCCCTGGATGCCCGTAGAGATTGGTACAGTGATGTGGCTGGCACCCCGACGCTGCGATGTGCAACCATTCATTCCCTGGTACTGTGGAGTCACCAGGGTTCCTGATAACTACGCTAAGAAAGGCTATTTCAATTCCTTACAAGACCACTACTATCCACCTTCGGATATTCATGAGATGAGCAAGGATTTGGCCTACTGGAACTTTGAAGTGCTCTCTGCAAATATCAATAATGACTTTGTTGAGAAGTTCCCAATTGCTCTCGCCAGGAAAAACAAAATGGAAGCTTCACTTCTCGAAGCACAGCGGAAATTTGAAGAAAAAGTATTAAAAAAGTATAAAGAAAGCCCAGAGAAGGCAATAGAGATGATTACGGATTATTCCAACAAGCAAGCCAAAAAATCCTATCGGCAAACAGTTAGCCTGCTCAGATCATTGAAAATACCATTTCCGAACCCGGAAACAAAAGCGATAAAAATAAAAGACGAAGTACCGTCAGAAAAAAAACATTAAAATTTGAAATATGAATTCACACGAATTAGATTACAAGATCCTAGGTGATGATATGCAAATAGTTACCATTGAACTGGATCCTCAGGAAACGGTTATTGCTGAGGCCGGCTCCATGAACTGGATGGATAGGGGTATAACATTTGAAGCTAAGATGGGTGATGGATCCCAACCAGATAGAGGAGTGTTTGGTAAGCTTTTAGATGTTGGCAAAAGAGTGCTCACCGGCGAATCAATATTTTTAACTCATTTTACTAATGCTGGATTTGGGAAGAAAGAGGTGAGTTTCGCAGCACCTTATCCGGGATCAATCATTGCTCTGGATTTAAAAACAGTAAATGGTGATATTATTTGTCAGAAAGATGCCTTTCTATGTGCAGCCAAAGGAACCGAAGTTACTATAGCTTTTAATAAAAGACTGGGTGCAGGATTTTTCGGCGGTGAAGGTTTTATCCTTCAAAGGTTAAG